>JAMCWI010000147.1 GCA_023481335.1 Bacillota bacterium
TATTACTTTATTAAATGCCCCGTTCAAAGTTATCCTCTTGGTATGTGTTCCTCCTGCGGGAATGCTTGTGGTTGTATCACATAGACTCCCGGAAGCTCCGATAAGACTGCCATTAACTTGTTGCCAAGAGCGCCATGCAAGTGTGCCATTATTATCATAGCCTGTTCTGAACCATATTTTGTCTGTTTGGTCTAATAGTAATTGTTGTAACCACTTAGAATGAGAACCTTCGGTTTGAATTAAACAACCAGCGCCAAAATTACTTGGGGCATTTAATAAAGTAATACTAGTATTGTTTTTAATTTCTTCAATAAATGACCCACTGCCCCGGTTATTGAAGTCATAGGTTCCAGATATAAAAATTTTCCAGCTAAATTTTGCATCAACTTCCGCTTTTCGTGCAATATCATCTGAAGCGGAGGGGGTAGCCACCTTTGCCCTACCGTTAGCATCTCTAATGATAAGCTTATTAGGCGTATTCGCCGACGTTGCTCCGTGTGCTGTCGTAGTATCTGATGTGTGTGTATTGAGGTTTGTTTGAACCGCATCCACCGTGTCCTTGCGCGCAATGTCATCACTTGCTGACGGCGCGGCCACCTTCGCCCTACCAGAAGTGTCCCGAATGATAAGTTTATTTGCCGTAGCCGCAGACGTGGCTCCATGCATTGTCGTAGTATTGGCCAGATGTGCAGCAAGCTCAGAGTCCCTTGCTATCGCTGCAGGTATTTGCCCATCCGGGATGGTTCCGCCGGCATCTAAAGTTGCTATACCACCAGCTGCGCCCTTTTCGGAATCAAGGGCATATTGTGGGTGAGGATCGCCTGCCGCGTTGTGGCTGTCTAAATTATCCTGTACAATTTTGGCCGCCGCCCCCGGCAACTGCCCCCTGCGGTCTTCTTTGGTTATCTGGTCTACTGTGGTACCGGTGGTAACTTTCCAGATTTGAACGCCACCGGCAATCTGTACACCAGTTGTATTGAAAGCATATGTGCCGTCATTTTTAATGTACAGGTAATAGCTGGTTGACGGTATGGGGTTTGGGATCTGCGTTGTTGAGTCTTCGCTCTTGACAACAAGTGTACCTAAAAATGCTGCCCTTCCTTTGCCGAAGGTGCAGTCTATACGGTTTAACCCGGAATTATATATAGCTGATTTTAGAAAGAACGGTTCGTCCGCCTGATCCTGTGCAGCCGCTTTTTGGTCTATCTGCTCAAGATTTTGCCTGTAAGCGAGCCGTGTTACTGCCTCGTTTCCCAGAGGTAGACTTAAACCTAACTTTGTACTGGTATCCGGCATGATAATAACACCTCGTGTCTTAACTTTTTTTATTTCCTTTTAACTGGTCAAGAAAAATGTCCAGCAGCTAGCTGTACACCTCCAGTTGAGCCCATGTTAATACCAATGCTTCAAGTTGGTCCCATGTCCATTGCTTTTCATCAAGCTCATCCCATAAAAAGTATGCATATTCATACTCAATGTCGAGGTGGGCAGGTACTATTGCGCGTAAGGCCTCCATAAGGTCATTTATGTTGGGTGGAACACCCCGGGTGTCAACAAATATTACTATCACCAGATGTCCGGGAAAGTCTTCAAGGACGTCGACAGTCCCGCCGTCATAGCTCTCCGCCACCTTTATAACCAGCTTGATGGTGCAGGTACCGGTCCCCCTAATCCTCGACTTTATCCTGCTGCGCCTCTCGGTATCCGGCTGGGTAAGCGCAATTGGCAGGCCGAGTTCAGCCTCCCAGTCTCCCAAGCTCCACGTTGCTGTATCGACAAAAAACTGATTGAGGGTCTCGTCCACTGCCTGCCTTAGTTTATCTAATTCCGTCCCCTGACCCTGAATGATTGCCATCATCACACGGGAGGACTCGTAGTAGAAAGGCAGGTAACCCATCATTTTTTGACCGCTGGCTGATGCTATTGGATATACACTCATGGCGACAAGATCACCGTACCTTTAACCGCCACTTCCTGGGGTCCAATATTTATATTGGCCGTACCTCCGTTTAACAAAAGGCTGGAGTAGTCCTGTACCCCCGGAGTGTCGAGAATTGCATTCCCGATACGGACGTAGCGCACGTCATTGTCCTCAGCAAAAGCAAGGTTCTTAAGATATCCTTCAATGTTCTGTTCAACGGCCGACTTTACGCTTGAAAGGTTGTATCCCGCGGTAAAGGTCAGGGTTGCGGAAACGTTGATTGACACGGCGGCCGCGGGTTCAACAGTTATCCTTGCGCCTATGGGAGCCTTGCCGTCCCCGGTGTCCTTGCTGAACGTGGCTCTGTAAACCGCCCTGTCCACCCACACTTCGGTATTTGTGTCTGTCTGGAGGCGGTTTACCCTTAATTCAAGGTAATCCGAACCATTCCAGTAAAACTGTACAATCTTATCACCGAAGGAGGTGGCCAGGTCAGACGGTTTGAGGGTGATTAAAGAGTCGGCCGTACCGTTCGGAGTGATCTTAGCCCAGGCGCCTGCGGAAGTATTGTAAACTCCGATTCGAATCAGGTCGTTACTGCCGGAATTGTTGTCCACCTTTAACCGCAGGCGGACCTGCCATATTCCCGGCTGCTGGAGGACTGAGTGGAGATTTGGGTGAACTATTGTTCCTTCCCCAACAGCATCGTAGACCATTTTGACGCTGCTGCCGGTGTCGTCCGGCTGGTCGTCGACCGACGCGCCGCTGCCTCCGACAGTCATCGTCTCGGCCTCGGCCTCGTTGACCCGGGGTGGAGCAATATAGTTTTGAACGGTGTCGACAACAGTTTGGCCGGCCGGCGCCTTATCGGTCCCGATAATCGCAATAGTGACCGTACCCGGGCCGTCCTTTACCGGGACGACGGAGGCGCCCCCCACTCCGGCCACTTCCATGGACCAGTTCAAATAGTCGGCTTTGTTTCCACCTGCCGACGGGGACCTTACTTTCTGGAGATACCGGGTTAACAGGGCCGTATCGGTTTCCCTGTCAAGCCCTCCGTTTACCTGCGCGGAATTTACGACCGCTGAAACGCCCCCTTGGGGAACCACCACGATGCTGATAGCGCCGGCAGGAACGTTTCCGCCGGTTCCCGGGCTGACAGCCTCAATGTCGGCTGTCCCCGTCCCGCCCCCTCCAATCGTGCAGGACGTGGCAGTCACAAATTCAATAGATTGAGCCCCCGTAACAGGGTCCGCCGGAGTGGCAACCTTAAACCCCGGCTGCACAATCGTACCGGGAGCGCCGGTGATCGTCAGCGGGTTGCCTTTTGCAGCCGTGCCCGCAGCCTTTGCAGCAGGAATCCTGGCAACGCCGTGTTCCTCGCCCCGCAGGTCAAGGTAATCGCCGAAAGTCGTCGACGCAAAACCCCTCTTTAACACTTCCTGCGCCCATATAGAAGCCTGGGCAAGCTCTATCGCCACAGGCGCGACCGCGTCCCATATATAGCTCCCCTCGGACTTATCCAGGTCATCGGGCAGGACATCAAGGATCCTCTGCCTTATGGCTTCCTCGGTCTGCTCTGTCAAGTATTCAGGCAGGGTCGACATCTAACCAATCACCACCATTCCGTTTAGATTTCCGCTTTCACCGCTCACGCTTGTGACGGCGCAGGTGAAAAAGCACTTGTCTTCCTCCCAGGAAAATGAGAAATCATTCACACCGGCCGTCCTCGGGTCGACTTTAAGACATTCAGCCGCAATACGCTCAATCTCGCTTTCATTTCCGGCCCTGTTCAGGTGGAGGGCTATAAGGTCTTCGAATTCCTGGCCGTAATTTCGCGAATAAGCCAGGAAATAATAGCGGGAAGTCATCAGCGCCTTCCGGCACCACTCCAGCCAGGCATCCACATCTCCGCATTCCACAACCCTGCCGGAAGGCGTCAGGACAAAGTCCCCCTTTTCAAAATCAAAGCGCCAGCTTTTGCCGAAGAAGACCTGGCCGGCGCTTGTCTCTGTTATTTCCGGCGCCGGGTTTACATTTTCAGTTGGGAATAAGCTAGGCATTTGGTACCACCTTACACAAAACCACGTAGTCCTGTCCGCCGTTCACCGGCGCTACCATGACCCGGTCTCCGGGGATTAATTCCGTCTTCAATTCCAGTTGGACATCTTCAACTTCTTTGGCGTTGAAACTATATTTGGTTGGATCTGAAGTTACTGCTTCAGGCAGCGGGTTTCCCTCACTGTCTACCGGGCTCGTGCCGGTCCCCACAAAAAAGAATGAAGGCAAATGAATTTTTACGTTCCAGTCCGCGACAAGGTAGTCCCGGACCTCCCACTTGAACGAATCCAGCTTTAACCCGCCCGCGGCAATCGTCCCCAGTTCGCACCGCATGCCGGAGACTGCCCGCGCCGCGTGGCCTGCCACGCGCTGTTCAATCACGGAGGCAAGTTTTTTATAAGGGTTAGCCACTGTAATACCTCCTGACATAATCTGATTCCGCCAGTTCCAAGGTCATCCGGCCCGGTGCACCGAGTTCATGCCTCACAGAAGTGACAAAAAATTCTATCGCGTTCAGCTTGACTTTATCGCCCGCCCGGATTGTATTTATATCCAGGCCGGTTACCGTTACTGTTTCCCGCACCCCATAGAGCAGTTTTTCACCGGCGGTTTTAGCCGACCCGGCATCGGTAATCCTGTAGTCGTTAAACACCTTCTGCAGCGTACCGTACTTCTCCGTTTGGCCTGTGACTATGGCCAGGACAGGCGACCGGTCATTCCCGGGAGCATTCCCCATCACCTTGACCTGCGTCACAGCCCCTTCAAGGCTGCGCCGCTGTTTTATTTCTTCCACATTCCAATCAGCCTCGAGGACATAGACGGTAGAGTTGCCTCCAAGTCTGACCAGTTCGAGGCCGTTTGGGGTCATCCGGGGCCGGAACATATCCCCGCCCTTGGAAACAGTCTCTCTCAAATCGGAGAGAATCATCGAAAAAATCGGTTGTGAACGGTACACGGCCTTGGCCAGCTCAATTCCGGTATCTTCCACCTGTCCCAAATCAATTTCCCAATCCGACGCGTAGCGCTCCAGGCGTTGCGACGCCGTCTGGCCGGCAGGCAGCAGGTATTCGTCCTCAGTTTTGGCGAGGTAGATGGCCTTATCATAAACTGTAACCTCAATATGCTTCTGTCCCCGGGTGGCGCTCCGACATTCCCACACAACTCCGGGGTGAAGCAGGTATACCATACCGCTCCCGCCGAATGGTATACCCGAAACCCTCATTTCCTGCCCCGGCGCAATCCCTATTTTTTGAAAATCAGGTGTAACAACCAGCTTGATCGAAGCCCGGTAGGCTATTTCGTCCAGCGAGTCTTCCAATACGATGCTTTCAGTCAGCTCCCGCAGAAAATACCGGTTCGCCAGCACCACCTCATATCTGTTCAAAAAGAATTCCGGCATTAAGGCATCACCAGCTTCTGACCCGGCAGAATGAGGTCCGGAGACGGGCCGATCACACCTCTGTTGGCCTCATAAATATCGCTCCACCGGCTGCCGCTGCTGTAATTAAGTTTTGCTATCGCCCACAGCGTATCGCCGGGTTTCACCATATATACGGTTGGTATGGGCCTGGTATCCGGCCTCAGTTCCGCGCCTTTTGAAGCAGCGGAGATCTCAGCCGCGGATCTAACCTTTACCTCACGCCATGTGTGGCAGGCAAGCTCAAAGTAAACATCCCCCGGCTCTCCTCCTTTAAAGGCGCTTGTGTGAACAGAAACCAGCACCAACACGTTAATAATTGTCCGGGTAATCAGCAGCCGAACAGGTTTTTTGCTCATCATCCAGGCCGTCAGCAGGTTCATAGCCTGCTGCGGCGACGGAATCTCCGGGTAGCGGCAGTAACTGGGGTCATATTCTTTTGGGAAAAACGAGGAGAAGGTAATTTGCTTCACCTTCTCCCCCCGCGGAAATTCAACTTCACCCAGATTTATGATTGTAACTGTGTCACAAAGCTTTTCCCGCCGGATAGCAACCTCTCCGGGATTAACCGGAAGGTGGAGTTTTGGGCCGGCGGGGTCGATCAGGAAAAAGTCCATCGGGATTACCTCCCTGTAAAGTAAACTATATTAGCTGGTCCTTCTCCGTTATGCATTACTGCACGCCGTGGCCATGTTCTGCATCACCTTGCCGACATCATTCGCTATTTTGTCAGCCACCTCGTTGGCGATCTCCCTGACGTCCGCCTGGCTGTTGACAGTAACGTTCACCGTCACATTCTGATTCACTTGATTAGGATCAGGCGTTAAACCTCGACTTGTTTCCTCAGCCGGCAAATCATCAAATGAAAAAGGAATTTCACCCGCGGTCGGTACCATTGATTCAATGGACCTGTACGCATCTAATATCCAGCCCGCCTTAGGGGCAGGCTTTAAATCCCGACTTATTTCCTCAGCCGGCAATTCATCAAATGTAAAAGGAACTTCGCCTGCGGTCGGTACCATTGAATCAGTGGAATTATACAAATCTACCATCAAGCCGGCCGCCTTTTCGCCCAAGTAACCCCCGATAAATCCGCCCGCGAACTTGCCAACGGGGCCGGCAAACGAACCTACAGCGGCTCCGGCGGCGCTGCCCATCCGGGATCCGGCGACTTCCGCCGCAGCTTTCACTGTAGCTTCTTCATCTCCCGCCCTAATAATTTTGTCTGCATCCGATAGAATATTAAATCCCCTGGTAAGAGCTCTTGCACCTTCTAATATATTAGGTGCTTTTGGAATCCTGCCGGGTTCCGTCTTTTTAATCATAGTTACAGCATCAAATGCGGACTCAAACATATCAAGTGTGTTATCGAACAAACCGGAAAAAAGTTTATTCTTTGTTTTTTCCTTTTCTTCCTCAGAGATTCTTTCATCGACCTTTCCGGCTTTGGGGGTGAGCTGATCATCTATTTTAGAACCGGGAGTCTCCTTTATTTCTTCAGGTATATCTGGAAAATGACGTCTATATGGCGCATCTGTAGCGCCTTTAAGAGCTGACCAGGCAGTTCGGGCATTACCGGCCGGTTGAAGAAGCTCCGGGTAGCTATACCGTGTATTCCCGAATGCCTGCTCAAACTCCCCCGCATCCTCCGCGGCTTCCCGACCAATTATATATAGATCGATACCTGACCACCCGGCCAGTGTTTTTTCATTCAGCCACGTACCTTCAATACGGTTCCGGCTCGCCCTATCGGCTGGAGGCGGGGCGGAAATACGGTCGTCAAGGCTTGCGACAGGGCTTACCCGCATCCGGTTTAAAGCTTCGCCGCGCATTCGGGACTGCTCCATCAACCGGTCTATGGCCTTTAGTTTGCTTTTCGTCTCCTCGTCACCTGTTATATTCACAAGCAGGTCCAGTTCCCTTTTTTCATTTTCGGCCACGCTGGACCACCCCCTTCCCGGCTCTTTGTTCAGCTTCAAGCTCCAGACTCATGCTGGCCAGTAAAAAAAGCTGCTCTCCCCTCGGCAGCCGCCAGAATTCTCCGGGGCGAAGGCGGCGCCGCACCCAAATGGCGTGCAGCGCGCCTGCGAGACCCCCGGAGCCAATCAGTTTTTTACGTCTTCAAGGCTGACATTGAACCCGGACAGGTCCAGCGCCGCATTGCTGAGAGCCGACAGTTCGCCTGCAAGCAGGACGCGCTTGATAACCTCCTCCGGTCCCGAAGTGTTGTATTTATTAATAAGTTTCTGGTTGCCCCAGTCAGGCTTGACCGTGGCCGCCGCTATCAGCGCGACATTAAACTGCTCTTCATCCAGGCGCTCGGTGACATGCCCCCGCCGTTCTTTCCTCTCGGTGCAGCGCTCCCTGATACTAAACACCTGCTTCCCGGTAAGGCCTGTCAAGGTCACAGGAATATCCAGCCTTGGGATTACAACCGTCCGCTCCGGTAAAGCATCAGCTTCCAGAAGACGTTGGAGTATCTGCTCTTCTGTCATTTTTTCAAAGTTCACAGCACGTCCCCCTAGCCGGCCACAATCGGGTCGAGAAGTTTATATTCCTCAAAAGTGAATTTGATCTCCTCGACTACTTCTTCACCGGTTTTCCAGTTTGCCAGGGGCAGGCCGTCCACCATTACGTTCTTCAGCCTGATCCGCTCGTGCCCGTAGGCCTCCGGGTCGTCAAGTTTGGAGATGATTTCGAACTTGCCGAAGCCTCTCTGCAGCATTTCGCTGGTAACCTTAAGACCGCTCATAGTGCCGGTCCCCTTCATGGGCCCTTTCTTGTGCCGCTTCCAGGCGTCGCCGGAAAGCAATAATTCCTTTTTTTCCATCTCGACATTGGCTTCAAGATGGTTGATATTGGTCTGCCACCGGCCGTCAATATAAAGATACCCGTAGGTGCCAAATATTGCCCTGCTCGCGTCTAGAGACATTTAAGCCACCTCCTCTATTTTACGATAAATGTGCCGAAGATCATTTCCATGACGTCGGTCAACCGGGCTTCCCACTTGAGATAGACCTGGTCCGGCTCCGGAGTAATGGTATGGTTCGGCCCGTAATAAACCGGGTCTTCATAGACGTCATAATCGGAAGCCTCGATAACGCCGCCCTGCGCAAGCGCCAGCATGTATTGCTTGCACGCGCCGGTAAGCGCCAAACGGCCTTCTTCGGTATTGTTGACTTTACCGATGTAGTTGTCCTCCGCTGTCCTTACCAGGTCACTGTTGACAGCATCCATGACCCGGATCGTGCGGATCTTCTTCCAGCTGTTGTTCTGACCCTGGCGCAGGGTGACAAGCGAGTTCATCCCGCGCAGGACCTTTACCATTCGGCCGTCGTGGAACAGGAGGAAAACACCGTTCTGAACAGCCGTCTCCATTTCACTCCTGGTCCAGCGCCTGGTCACGTCGTCGAAGGGAGAAGCCGCGTAGGTTGTAGACTCACTTAGTTTTTGACCGGCGATAAGGCCGGCCGCATAAGCCGCGACCTGTGCGCTTGAATAGCTTACTCCGTCAAGGACCGCGCCGGCGCCAACGTTTACAACCCCCTCGTGGTTAAAGCCGGCGCTGCGGGCCGCAGCCCTGGAAACAGCGTCAGTGGCAACGTCGTCGGCCGCCGCGCCGCCGAGCACGGCGATAATGCCCTTGCCTTCATCGCGGACCCTGCTTACCCAGGCGGCCACGCTTGTTTGGACAGCTGAATCTGATATTCCGTCTAAAGTCAGCAGGTTGAATTCCTGAGTTTCAAACGCCGCCAGGGCGCCGGTATAGTCGGACGAAACTATGCCCGCTATGCCGGAGTTGCCCCCGGTGAAGGGGGAGCTGCTCAGGTCATTCAGGATCCCGGTCCCCTCCGTGAGTTTGGTCGCTACAATCCACTTGTTTCCGGTATCGCTGTTAATGGCGTCTACCGCCGCCTGAATTGTGCCGCTTACGAAGGTAAAAGTCCTCAGAAGAACGGTCCCCTCATAAAGCTTAATGTCCTTCCTGGTACCGTAAACCGGGTCCACCTGTACCGTCACTTTGAAGTTGTTGCCGCGGGCGCCGGGATATTTGGCGTCCAGCCTCAGCACGTTTGCAGGCGTCCCACCGGTATCCTGCAGTGTCAGAGTGGCAGCCGCGGCGCCGGCGTCCGCCAAACGGTAAGCCAATATTTTCCTGGCGCCGCCCAATAAAGTAAACCTGAGTGTCGTGTAAGCCGTTGCTCCATTCGTGTCATCGGCGGTGTAAGAATCAGTAATACCAGCTTCACTTGCAATCTCGACAAACTGTCTTACAGGGCCCCAGTGAGCTTTAACCGGGGCAATTACAGTGCCGCGCGAACCGGCTTGAATTGAGGCCAGCGCCGCTGCCTGGAAGTTAAGATAAAAGCCGGGCAAGACCGGCAGTTCAGTAGGAGACCATTTTCCTCCTGCCATCAGCCAACCCTCCTTTTCAAGAATGAATCAATCAAGCTTTTCATCTCGCTGATCGTGAACTCCACTTTTTTGGCGCCGCAAAGAGCGCCGCAAACCACTTCAGGCTTCACGCCAAAAAGAGCCTCCGCGTTTGCAAGAAGCTCTTCACGCCGGTATGACGAAGCTGACGTTGCTTTGACTTCCCTGGCCCTTCCAGCCATTAAAAAACCACCTCGCTAACTTATTATTTCTTGGTAATGAACTGCCGACATCGCAGGCGCTTCCTCAGAAAGCCTGCCTGTCAGGCGGCTCAGCACCACAGAGACCGTACCGGCGGTAAGAAAATCGCCCGACAGGTTTGCTTCCGGGTTCGTGATCTTTAAATACCGTTTGTTTGGGGCGTCAAGGACCAGCTTTATGCTCTTGCCCAGTTCCTGCATTATGGCAGCCGTCGCGGATAACAGGTCGCCTGGTGTGCTGCAAAGCAATAACCCGGTGTACTTTTTTCTGACCTCGAAGACAGACTTCGTCTTTTCAAAAATCTGAGTGTTTAACAAACTCCAGGTTGCTGAAGGTCTTACATTGCCCGGCCAGACTTTGTATATTTGCCAGCCCGTTAAAACCGTCCCGGACCAATCGGCCAGCGCATTAAGCCAGTCTTCCGCGATGGTTATGCCGCTGACACTGCGAATTATCACCCGAAGGGCAAAAAGGTACATGCTCTGAGCATCCTGTTCGAGAGACGACGGTATTTCTTTTAGTTGGGCGGAGTATTTATTTGTCCCGACTTCAATAAAAGTTGTTGCCGGGTACAAGATAAAACCCAGCACACGCCAAATACGGCCATAACCGTTTTGGTGACTGGTGTCTCTTACCTGGATATACAACTCCCGCCGGTCTTCGGGCGGATCCTGGGACGCCGGGCCGCCTTTGTCATAAATTGAAATGATATTGTCCGGCGTACCCGGCTGCAGGTCGACCAAGATATCTACACCCAGCGTACCCTCACCGATGTTTTGTAAATACTGTCCAATTTCCTGAGCAATCATTACGGCCATTTAATATATACCTCTCTTTTGCAAGGCGCTGATTCCGCCGAGTAGAGCGTCTTGCAGAGCCTTTTGACCATTAAGGTCAGTCATGTCCCATCTCCCGAGGATAGTTCCCTTCCAGGATTTGAGGCCAGGCATTTGTGCCTTCCAGGAATCGCCTCCACCTGGTTATGCATTTTTTGAAAAATATAGCAATACTTCCTGGACGGCTCTACCAGCGCATAAAAAACCACCTCACAAACATATTATTTTTGGGAATGGACTGCCGACATAATGGCGCTTCCTCCGAAGGCCCGCTTTGTCACGCGGCTCAGCGCCGCAGATACCATCAGCTTTATATTTTTGCCCGGTTCTAACATTAAGGCAGCCGTTTTGGATAGCGCTCACTTTGTGTGCCGCACAGTGAGAACCCGGTTTATTCAACCTCCCTTTTGCAAGGGCTTTAGTGTAATAAACACCTTCCTTTTAATTGATTACAAAAAGACCCGGTGCTTTTCTAAAGCAGCCGGGTCATATTGTTCCTTGATAACATTATTCACTAGCTTAAGCCCTTTGTGGCAACGTGCTGATAACTTTTTGAAAAAAGAGTAATTCTACCTGGTCTGCATTTGTTAAAAAAAGCGCTGGTACCCTAAGGCGGAGTGAGAATTTTCATATTGGTTATTTCGGCGCCCGAGTAATAGTGGCCGATAATCGTGCGGCAGCCGTAGCCGTGCTCGGCCATACCCTTTGCCCCGTACTGGCACATGCCCACGGCGTGCCCGTAACCGGTTGTGGTAAAAGTGATACCGCCCCCCTCCACCTGCACGGTGAAGTCGGTCGAGCGCAGGCCGAGCCTCTCGCGAACGGTCACGGCAGGAACGACGCTTTCTCCTGCCCGGACTGTCTTCGGGCGGCCGGTGGAAGTTTTTTCTATAACACCGATATCCCGCGCTGTGTCTGAAACGGCGCGCGATACGCCGCCCGGTCGGCCTGCCGGATCGGCGCCAAGCGCCCGGCCGACATCCGCAAGGGTGAAGGAAACCCGGCGCACCGGCTCAGGGTCCGCGCAGTATGGGCAGGGGACTGCGCGCAGGTAAGGCAGGTTGACCTGCCAGACATCTCCCGAATTTTCGGTTCCCCTGCCTCCACAAGAGGAATGATAAACCGGGTCGACCAGTTCGCCCTTATATGTGATCACCTGCCCGGCTGTTTCGTCCACTGCCTTTTTTACTTTATAGTAATATTTATAATACTCTATGGCGCCCCAGCGTTCTTTTAATTCTTCCCTGGATACCCAGGCCTGGCCGTGCCTGCAGTCGTCGCAAATATCAGCCCCTGGATGGGCAGGGTTCTCTACCCCAACGGAAAGCCTTTTCACTATGTATGTGCGGGCGGCCACGGCCTGGGCCTTTAGCGCGTCCAAAGGGAAAGCGGCCGGCATTTCGGCCGCCACCACACCCACCAGGTATTCTTCCAGCGGCAGCTTGTATATTTTGCCGTCCGCGTGATTATACAGGCGTACATACTCCAACTTGCGGCCCTGCCGGACCTTCGACTTGTCATAGAAATAAGGAATCGTAACAAAGAGGACGGCCAGGAGCAGGATGAGCGCGGCATTAATTTTCTTCACGCCGGTCACTTCCCTAAAGAAAATACCAAATTCTTAAACTTTTAAGGTACGTTACCCAAACCAGTCGTTTAGAATGCGTCTGTATAATTATTTTATTGCTAGCAAAATACCATTATTACCGCCGGTTGTTTTAATTGTTCTTTTTCCCTTTTTCTGCTAATATTATAACAGGTGCTCCATAAAAGAGGTGAAAAATACGTGCTTTCCCCGCAAAAATTAGAAGAATACAGGGCCGGCTGGCGGACACGGCGGGCCGCGCGCGAGGCTGGAGTGCTTCAGCGCAGGGCGGAGGCACTTGAAAAGGCGCTTAGTGCCTCAAGGGCTATCAGGGAGAAATACGGCTGCCGGGTAATCATTTTCGGGTCGCTGGCCGGAACCGGCAAATTCGGGGAACGCTCGGATATCGACCTGGCTCTTGATGGGCTTTCGCTAGAGGCAAACTATTGGCGGCTTTGCTCCGAGGTAATGGACATACTTCATCCATTTGAGGCAGATATAGTACTTTTGGAAACGCTGGATCCGGCCATAAAGAGAAACATTTTGGAAAATGGCATAGAAATATAGGGGGTTTTAATTTGACGGCTGATATGATTTTACTTGAGGCCAGGCTGCGCCGGGAACTGGATTCTCTACAAAAACTATTGGAAGAAATGAAAATTTCCCTAAAATTAAAACAGGCTCCCGCTTCTTCTGTACGACTTAAAGTGACGACACACACTGACAGGGCGACCTGAGATCGCCCTGTTTTTTAGTATTCGATCAAAATCAGCGGGGTGGCGGCGTAGATGTAGGTCACGCCTTCAACCGGGTCGTGGCGGCAGGCCACGTTTATATTAATGGCCCGGTTTTCGTAGCGAAAGATCCGCGCAAGCTTTTTGGTGTACCCGGCCAGGCTGACCAGGTTATCTTTCTGCGTCCTTTCCTGCACGTTGGCGCCGGCCATTGCCATCATCCCCCCGGCTGTCGCCAGGAGGTCGGGGGGATCGCCCGCGGCCCGGGACGGGGCGCCCGTGACCGGCTTGATCAAGGGCAGTCTTAATGAAGTGTGCGCCGGAGTATCAGGCGGTGTTTGATTGTTTCCCCAGGACAGCCTTCCGTCGACAGTGATGCCGGTGCGGGCCTCTTTTCCAAAGGCGGCCAGCACCGAGCGCGCGGAGTCTCTTTGAATGCGGGCGGCAAATTTTCGACTGCCGCTGATGCTCACCATCAGGTGCGTATCCTGCGCCCCACCAGGCGTGCTCATAGCCTGCGCCGTAACAGTGGCCCGGGCGCCGTCCCGCAGCCCGCCGGTCACCTGAGCCCCCCGGGCGAAGGAGTTCTCCCAGCGCTCCAGGCCGGCGCTGCCTGCGGGAAGACCTAATTTTTGCGCCGCAGCCGCGGCTAAGGCACCCGGGTCGTTCCACCCCATGCCTTCCTCGACCCGCGCCCAGCCGGTCACATTGTATTCCAGGTCCCGCGCCCCGGTATGGCCAACCAGCCGGCGTAAGACAATCTCCTCTTGATTATAATAGGTAAAAGACAGTACCAGGGCCAGGACTAAAACAATTGAAGTCACCGCGGCTCTAACGTGGAAATTTTTCAGCATGCCCTTACCCTCCGATAAAAGGTTCATGCTTTTAATATTTCCACATATTGCCTCTTTTATTCCGGGGTCAGGCTTTACTTTGTAACTTTGTTCCAACGTGAATTTACTTCGGGTAATTCACAACAAGTAAACAAGTTAAGGTTAAGTGCCTGGCACCGTTTACTTATTTCACTAAGCTCTTTAATATAAAGAAATGAGTCAGAGAACCGTTCCCTGACTTACTTTTTGCCAAATAAGTTAATAAGTTAAGGGGCCGACACCGTTAACTTTAAGTGCCGTGGAATAATTTCAAAAACTCCGGCGCCCGCATAATTTTTATATCCTTATAGAACCCGAGTTTCAACAAATGCGAATCACCCGAAATAATATAATCAACTCTACCGGCAACCGCGCATTCGAGAAACCGGTTATCCGGCTCATCCCCTGTTATTATATACAGCTTTTCGACAGGTTCCACCAACTCTGCGTTTATCAAAAGGCGGCCCGTAAAACCATCTACTTCAGCTTCACTAAAACCAAATTTGGGGTACTGGCAGACCCGGTAAAACTCGTTTAATACTTCCGCTGTTATGCATAAGCTGACTACGCCGTCCAGAACGAGGCCTACAACGGCTGCTTCGGGTCCCGGCCAACCGATAGCTGAAACGAGTACATTGGTATCCAGGCAGACTTTTATTGTTTCTTGTTTTTCCTGGCCCACTGTACTGCCCTTTCAACATCGGAAGTTGTTATCCCTGACTTTTTAAAATGTTCACGTATCGGTCTTGCATATTCGGTAAATTCTTCGCTGGGAAGCAGGTTGGCCTTGCGCAGGTGATAACGTCCCCTTACTTTTTCAAAGAGCAGGTAATCCCCCTCTTTCACTGTGAGTTGATTGCGCACTTCAACCGGCAGTGTAACCTGGCCTTTTGACGTAAGCTTTGCAATGTAATAGTCCGGCATTTTTATCATCCTTACATTTTGTAATTCCTTACTTCTCAGCATATCATATTATTTCCAATTAAACAAACTGAAGTATCAAAAAAATAATACCATTTTTTAGTGAGCGGAACTTTACCCTAACTCACCAGTCGGGACCGTCCTCTATAGCCATTATAGCTATTGTACCGACCGGGTAAACAAAAACCGTTCCCTGACTTACTTTTTGCCAAATAAGTTAATAAGTTAAGGGGCCGACACCGTTAGCTTACCGTTAGCTTATTAGTATAAAGAAATGAGTCAGAGAACCTTTCCCTGACTCATTTTTTGCCAAATAAGTTAATAAATTAATAAGTTAAGGGGCCGACACCGTTAACACCTTTTAAATAAGTTAATAAGTTAAGGGGCCGACACCGTTAGCTTATTTACTGTAGGGCTTTTAGTCTCATGAGAGCGCGCTTTAAGGCAAGCTCGGCCCGCATTATGTCAATGTCGGGGGGCTTGGCGGCCAGGCGCTCCTCGGCCCGGCGTTTGGCTTCTTCGGCGCGGGCGGCGTCGATGCTCTCCGCCCGCTCGGCGGAGCTTGCCAGGACTGTGACCTTGCTGTTGCGGACTTCCATGAAGCCCCCGGTCACCACTACCTTGAACTTCTTGCCTTCCTGCTCAACGCGCATGATCCCGATATTGAGCGAAGTGATGAGCGGGGCGTGCTCCGGCAGGATACCCAGTTCGCCATCGGATCCGGGCGCGACCAGAAAGTCCACGTTCTCGCTGAAGACCTTTTTCTCAGGAGTGACGATTTCCAGCCGCTGGGTCTTTTCCGACATGTAGGCACTCCCCTTTCGTTAGCTCATCAGTCTCTTGGCTTTTTCTACAGCCTGTTCAATGCCGCCGACCATGTTGAAGGCGTCCTCAGGCAGGTCGTCGTACTTGCCGTCCAGTATTTCTTTGAACCCGCGGATGGTGTCTTTCAGGGAAACGAACACGCCGGGGTATCCGGTGAAAACTTCCGCCACATGGAACGGCTGGGAAAGGAACCTCTGCAACCTCCGGGCGCGCGCCACGATCAACTTGTCCTCGTCGGAAAGCTCCTCCATGCCGAGGATGGCGATGATGTCCTGGAGTTCCTTGTAGCGCTGCAGCACCTTCTGCACTCCACGGGCCACGGCGTAGTGGTCCGGTCCCACCACGTGCGGGTCGAGGATCCGTGAGGTGGAGTCGAGGGGGTCCACCGCCGGGTAGATGCCAATCTCGACGAGCTGGCGGGACAGCACGACGGTGCCGTCCAGGTGCGCGAAGGTGGTCGCCGGGGCCGGGTCGGTCAGGTCGTCGGCGGGCACGTATACGGCCTGCACGGAAGTGACCGAACCTTTCTGGGTTGACGTGATCCGCTCCTGCATCTGGCCCATCTCAGTGGCCAGGGTCGGCTGGTAGCCCACGGCGGACGGCATCCGGCCGAGGAGCGCGGACACCTCGGAGCCGGCCTGGGTAAAGCGGAAAATGTTGTCGATGAACAGGAGCGTGTCGGCTCCCTCCAGATCGGAGAAGTACTCGGCCAGGCACAAGCCCGTGAGCACGACGCGGAGACGGGCGCCGGGGGGCTCGTTCATCTGGCCGAACACCATGGTAGTCTTGTCCAGAACACCGGCCTCGGTCATTTCACGGTAGAGGTCGTTGCCCTCGCGGGTACGCTCGCCCACGCCCGCAAACACCGAGATGCCGCCGTGCTGTTTGGCGATGTTGTTGATCAGCTCCGTAACGATAACGGTCTTGCCCACGCCGGCGCCGCCGAACATGCCGACCTTGCCTCCCTTTAAGAACGGGACAAGCAGGTCGATGACCTTAATGCCTGTTTCAAGCTGTTCGGCCCTGGTCGACTGCTCGACCAGGGGCGGGGCCGGGCGGTGAATGGGATACCGCTTGTCGCTTTGAATCGGGCCCTTGCCGTCGATGGGCTCACCCAGCACGTCCACCAGCCGTCCCAGGGACCCTTTGCCGACCGGAGCGGAAATTGGGGCGCCGGTGTCAACGGCCTCCATCCCGCGCACCAGGCCGTCAGTGGCCGACATGGCGACGCAGCGGACGGAGTTGTTGCCCAGGTGCTGGGCAACCTCCAGGGTGAGGTCTATCTTGCGGCCAAACATATCTTCCTTGTCTCTCTTGATCTTAACAGCGTCGTAAATCTTGGGCACCTTCCCGGGTGGGAAGCGGATGTCCACCACAACGCCGATGACCTGCACTACATGACCAACGTTCATTTATTTCACCAAACCTCCTTTTTGAGAAGTGAGAAGTGGGAGGTGAGAGGTGGGAAAACATCTATTTCACACTTTTCACGTCTCACATCACGACACTTCGCAATTTCAGCCTTAATACTTTTTCCAGAAGTGAACAGCGGGAAGCGAGAAACGGAAATCTTTTTATTCTCACTTCACACTTCTCACGTCACACCTCACTCAAGTGCGGCGGCGCCACCGACAATCTCGGAAATTTCCTTGGTG
>JAMCWI010000085.1:0-928 GCA_023481335.1 Bacillota bacterium
CGGTATAATGTTTTTACTTAGTTAACTAACTGTTTGGGAGGTGTACAAATGGAGAACGTAATCAAGGTTCAAGTAGAGGGAGAACATACCTACGAAATTGCCCAGGGTACACCGGTGTCTGAACTTTTACAGATGCATAGGGGTGAACCGGAGGTTCCCGTGGTTGCCGCCAGTGTTAACAATGTGCCTAAGGACCTGAGAACGCAGCTGGATGCCCCCTGCCGTGTCAGTTTTGTGGATATGACATCCTCCGAAGGCATTCGTATCTACCATCGCAGCGCCACCATGTTGTTAATGAGGGCCATTGCGGAAGTGCTGCCGGGCAGCAATCCGGTGATCCAGCACACCCTGGGCAGTGGGTTATACGGAGAAATTTATTACGACAGACCCTTAAAGGACCGGGATATTAACCGGATTGAGCGGCAGATGCGGTATATCATTGAGGCTGCGGAACCGTTTCTGCATACCGTCTTAAACAAAGAGGACGCCGAAAGACTCTTTACCGAGGCGGGACAAACCGAGAAAATACAATTGTTAAAATATGTACCCGGTGAGGAAGTAGAACTTTACGCCTGCGGCGGCTTTTACGATTTCTGCCACGGGCCCATGGTGCCGGACACGGGCTGCTTGAAGAACTTCCGCCTGCGCTTTTACCTGCCCGGATTTATCTTGGAACTGCCCAAAGCGGAAAGCCCCCTGGAGATCCCTCCCTATGTAGAACAGGGTAAACTGGCCAATATTCACTTTGAGGCCAAGAAGTGGGCCAATATTTTAAAGGTGAATAATGTAGTGTCTTTGAATGATGTGGTGACCAAAGGGGATATAGGCAATTTAATCCGGGTTTCCGAGGCCTTCCACGAGAAGAAGATCGCCCAAATTGCCGACCAAGTGGCCAAGGATGTCGACCGAATCAGAATTGTGCTAATTG
>JAMCWI010000085.1:938-3444 GCA_023481335.1 Bacillota bacterium
CCGTCGAAACAACTGCAGGTGAACGGCATTCGCCCGGTGGCCATCTCTCTGGACGACTATTTTGTGGACAGAGAACACACCCCCCGGGACGAAAAGGGCAACTATGATTTCGAGAGCATCCGGGCCATTGATACTTCGTTGTTTAACGACCACCTGATAAAGTTAATCCAAGGGGAAGAAATTAAGCTGCCTTATTTTAACTTCAAAACCGGCAAGCGGGAATATCACGGCGAGCGACTTAAGCTGGGGTCCTCGGACCTGCTGGTGGTGGAAGGGATTCATGGTCTTAACGATCTGTTAACCAGTTCCATCCCCAAGGGCAGGAAGTTTAAAATCTATGTCAGTGCCCTTACGCAAATTAATCTGGACAACCAGAACCGCATTCCCACCACCGATGTAAGGCTGCTGCGCCGAATTTCGCGGGATCAACGCTGCCGGGGTCGTTCCGCCGGGGAGACCATTGCCATGTGGCCGTCAGTGCGCCGGGGGGAGGAGAAGAACATCTTCCCCTTCCAGGAAAGTGCCGATGTCATGTTCAACTCTGCTGTACCCTATGAATTGTCGGTATTAAAGCAAATTGTAGAACCACATTTAAAGGAAATTACCCCCGAATACCCGGAATATGCCGAAGCCCGGCGGCTTCTATGCTTCCTCAGCTACTTCGCCCCCCTGGGGCTGGAGGAAGTACCCTTAAACTCCATCGTCAGAGAGTTCATCGGCGGCAGTTGTTTCGACGGAACAGTGAGATAGGAAAAACCGAGGTGTTATGCCTCGGTTTTTGTCTGGGCTTCTTTTTTTGTCTGGGCTGAAGGGTATTCCTTTTGGGTCTAGTCTGGGCGTATAGGCTTTTCTTTGGGGTCTTGTTTTATTACTTGACCCCAAAGCACTACCCAATAGCCTAGACAGGACCAAAGAGAAATGCCAGCTAGCCCAGACTAGACCAAAGAGAAGTGCCAGCTAGCCCAGACTAGACCCGAAAGCACAGCCTGAAAGGCTAGCGAAGCAGCCTCTTCCCCAGCCAACTCTGATACACACTGACGGCCCGGTGGGGGCACAATTCCTGGCAGCAGAAGCAGCGGATGCAGGCATCCGGTTTCAGCCGGGGCCGGCCGTTCTCCATATGGATGGCATTGGCGGGGCAGCAGCGGTGGCATTCCCCGCAGCCAATGCATAACTCGGGGCTGAAAATGGGTTTGGGCTGCAATTTGCTGATCAGACCCTTAAAGGGCCCCGGGATATCAAAATCCACATGCTTGTGGGCCGGCAACCTAAAGGGAGGTTTAATCTCCGGCAAGGGGTCGCCCATCAGTGGGATCTCCGACGGTGCCGGACAAAGCCCCCTTTCTCTGGCCGATTGTACCAGGGGAAGTTCCGTAGGGTTAATGCCGATTAAGTTCGAACAAACAACATCCATGGCATAGGGGCTGGGGCTGGCCAACAGCAATCCCGCTTGCCGGGGCGATCCGGCGGTGGGTCCGTCCCCCTCCATGCCCACCACGGCATCCATCACCGTGAGGGAGGTTGGCAGCAGGGTGTTGATGTCGATTAAAAGATTGCTAAATTCTCCCAGTCGCTGCATATTAAAATGATATTCCGCCTTCTTCAGGCCGGGTATGGCACCGTACATTAGCTTAACGGCCCCGGTGTAGCGGGTCATGCAGTGGGTTTTCAGCTTTGGCAGGCCAATGATGACATCTGCCTCGGCCAGCACCTTCAGAACCGTCAACTGCTTTACCACTTTACCCTTGGGGTGGGTCAGCACCATTTCGGACGTATCCAGGCTTAGCCCGCAGCCTGTTCGTTCTGCCACTGCGGCCATACCGGTGGTCCGGTAAACGGCATTTAAAAGCACTTTACTGCCGGGTCCGCCGGGCGAGTCCACAATGAAAGGTTTGCCCCCGGCTTTTTGAACCAGCAAGACAACCGCCTCCACCAACATAGGATGGGTGGTGGCAGCCTCTTCAGGTTTCTTCTTGGCAATCAGATTGGGCTTAACCGCCACAACTTGGCCGGGCCGCACGAATTTTGCCATACCCCCGAAATGTTCCATAAGCTTATGCAGCGAGGCTTCCACCTGCTGCCGGTCATAGCCGGCGCAGGAAGACACAGCCACTGTATTGTTCTCCGGCATCGGTTCAGTCTCCCTTCACAAGATGATCCCTTGGCAGCAGCAACCCCAGCAAAAACGCCGGCAGAGGCAGCAGCGTCATGATCCATACCGCCGTGGGAGCTCCGAAATGATCCGCAATAACCCCCAGCAGTGCCACCCCCAGCCCTCCCATACCAATGGCAAAGCCGGTCATCAGGCCCGAGGCCACCCCCACCCGGTGAGGCAGTAGCTCCTGCCCCATCACCACGGTGGTGGCCATGGTGGAAACCATCACCATACCGGCGATAAACACCAATACCATCGTCCAAATGCCCGAACTGTATTTAAACAGCAGCAGCAGAGGGATCAGCACAGCCGTAGAACCCAACAGGCTGTTCCGCCGGCCAAAGTCCCGCC
>JAMCWI010000030.1 GCA_023481335.1 Bacillota bacterium
CCGCGGCCAACATTAACACCGGGGTAGATTTTAGTGCCGCGCTGTCTTACCAGGATGCTGCCGGCGGTAACAAATTTACCGTCGCCCTCTTTTACCCCAAGGCGTTTGGCCTGTGAGTCACGACCGTTCCGAGAACTGCCTACACCTTTCTTATGAGCCATGAAGTCTCACCTCCCTATTGGTGACCGGATAAAAATTTAAGCTTCAATCTTTTCAACAACCACCTGGGTGAAAGGCTGACGATGGCCCTTCTTGCGGCGGTAATTTTTCTTGGGCTTATACTTGAATATAATGATTTTCTTGCCTTTGCCGTGGCGGACCACACCCAGAATCACTTTAGCACCCTCCACCTTGGGAGTGCCAACCTTCACCTGGCCGTCCTTCTCCAATAACAGAACTTCGGTTAATTCAACCTTCTGCCCTGCTTCGGCATCCAGCTTTTCAATATACAAGGTGTCACCTTCGGAAACCTTGTACTGCTTGCCACCAGTCACTACAACTGCGTACATACCTACACCTCCCCATCTTTTAGGACTCGCCATCAAGGTACCGGGTTTGCCGGTTTAATAAACCTCTGCTGAGCGGTATGCAGGCAAAAAGACACCTACAGATTTATATTTTATCACACTTGTGATATTTGTCAATCTAATCCCTTCGGTATAAGGTTTTCCGGCCCTATAGTGAAGTGAGAAGCGAGAGCCTATACTAACCGGGCTTTGGCGTAGGTGCGGTGCACCTTGACAATCTCCACGGAAACCAGTTCCCCAACCAGCACCCCGCCGCCTTCTACATCAATGATGAAGCCCTCCAGCCTGGCAATACCGTCGCTGGGGTTGGAGATATGCGGTTCTTCCACCTTTAGCTCAATAATTTCGCCTGCCTTTACAGGAACGGTCTGGGAAGAAATTTCTTCCTGGTCGGACAGGGGTTTGAGGGTGACCTGTTCCAAATGATGGGTGGCGGAGCCCCGGATGTAAAGGTTCTTGCCGGTTTTTTGTTCCAGCTCCCTTAGGTTTACCCCGCCGGCCCCAATTAACCTGGCGGCCACAATGGGATTGGCTTCCACCAGAATGGTATCCGCCATGGTCTGGCGGGCCATCTGATAAATCTGGGTTTTTAGCTGGATGCTGACCGTTTCCTCGGAAAGGACTTTCCCCCGGCCCTCGCAATAGGGGCAGGGTTTTTGCACCACCTCGGCCAGGGAGGGGCGTACCTTTTTGCGGGTCATTTCCACCAGCCCCAGCTGGGTAATGCCGAGAATATTGGTTTTGGTTTTATCCTTTTTGATTTCTTCCTCCATGGTGGCCAGCACCTGGTTGCGATGCTCTTCTTCCACCATATCGATAAAGTCCACAATAATGATGCCGCCGATATTCCGCAGGCGCAGCTGCCGGGCTATTTCCACCGCCGCGTCCAGATTGGTTTTTAAAACCGTATCCTCCAGGGTGGTGCTGCCGACAAATTTTCCGGTGTTAACATCGATGGCGGTGAGGGCTTCGGCCTGGTCGATGACCAGGTAGGCACCGCACTTCAGCCAGACCTTTCTCTTGAGGGCCTTTTCCAGTTCGGTAGAGATGCCGTAGTCTTCAAAAATATTTTCACGCTCATCCAGGAATACCTTTAGTTTTAATTTTGGGTCAATCATATCCAGTATTTCCAGGGTCTTTTCATATTCACTGCGGGAATCCAGGGTCAGTCGATCCACGTCCTCGCTGAAAATATCCCGCAGCATCCGCTGCACCAGCTCTAAATCCCGGTGCAGCAGGTTGGGTGCCGAGCTGTTGGCGGACCGGCTTTGAATTTTTCGCCAGAGCTTGCTTAACAGCAGGATATCCTGCCGGAATTCTTCCTCGTCCACCCCTTCGGCCACCGTCCGGACAATGACACCCATTCCTTCGGGTTTTACCCGGGCAGCCAGTTCTTTTAATCTCTCCCGCTCCTTTTCTGATTCAATGCGCCGGGAAATGCCGATATAATCAACGGTGGGCATTAAAACCAGATACCTGCCGGGCAGGGTGATATGGGTGGTAACCCTGGGGCCTTTGGTGCCGATGGGTTCCTTAACAATCTGGACGATAATATCCTGCCCCTGCTTTAATATGTCGCCAATATTTACGTTAAGACCCGGGTGATTGGCTGCTTCCGGATTCCTGGCCGGCTGTGCGTCTTCTACATAAAGAAAAGCATTCTTCTCCAACCCAATATCCACAAAGGCGGCTTGCATACCCGGCAGGACATTCTCCACCTTGCCCTTAAAGATATTGCCCACCAGGCGCTGGTTATGGGAACGCTCTATGTATACCTCCATGAGGACTCTGTCTTCCAGCACGGCAACCCGCGTTTCTTCTTCCTGTACGTTTATTACAATCTCTTTTAACATCGTTGACTTCCTCTCCTGCCCTGGCCCCTAAACCTCCCACAGTGGGACGGGACCAGCGTTACCCTGGGCAAACAGGGCTGTGCGGCGAATACGGAAATCCTCCGATTCAAGGGGTACTCCCCCTGCCCCGGAAAGCCTGGATAAAACTTCCTCGGGGCGGACATTTCCTGTACTGCCGATTAATAGTTCCATGGTTACTTCTAATATATGCCCTTTTACCCCACCTGTCAGACTAAAAATTCCCGGGCGAATATTAACTTCTTTTCTTTTACCCTTGGCCTCTCGAATGACGGTAATTTCTTCCAGCTTCATCAGATGATCAATGGCTGTGTTTAACTCTACCTCTGAATAACCGGTGGGGAGGGTGGCCGTTGCCCGGTAGGCGGCCCTTGCCAGTTGGGCCATCAAGGCCGGGGCATGGTCCGGTACTTGTTTGACGCTTAGGATTTTGTATCCTTCCGGCAGGTTGGGGTCGAGACGGTGGGCAATCTCAGCCGGTTCCATATACTCCTTGAGATCCATGTCCATGTATTCTTCCAGTCCCCCGACGCCAACCGGCAGCGGGGCGGCAAAACTAAACTTGGGGTGAGGATTAAAGCCCTCGGAAAAGGCCACCGGCAGACCTGCCCGCCTGGTGGAACGGTCGAAGAAACGTACCATATCCAGGTGGGAGCTGTAGCGGGCCGGGCCGTCTTTACTAAACTTCAGCCTGTATCGGGGCAATCTCCGCACCTCCCAAAATGCTTGGTTTTATTTCTAATGTCGGAC
This sequence comes from Bacillota bacterium, assembly GCA_023481335.1. Taxonomy (GTDB): domain Bacteria; phylum Bacillota; class Desulfotomaculia; order Desulfotomaculales; family Desulfotomaculaceae; genus JAMCWI01. The sequence goes on from JAMCWI010000030.1 coordinate 3,149, forward strand.
AAAGGCCGCAGCCCGGGCATTGGCCGCTGCGGCAGTCCACGGTGGGTTGGCCGGCAACAGCCTTCTTGTGCTCACGGATTAAGAATTTCTTGCCCACTCCGGCTTCAATATGGTCCCAGGGCAAAATTTCTTCATGATTGATTTTTCGGTAGGCATACCACTTCGGGTCAATTTTTTCTTCCTCAAAGGCTTCCAGCCACAAAGCATAATCAAAATGCTCGGACCACCCGTCAAACCGGGCACCCTTGGTCCAGGCGCTCTCCAGTACCTTACCTAGGCGGCGGTCTCCCTTGGCAAAGACGGCCTCCAGGAAACCGGTCTCCGGGTCGTGCCAGTTGTAGGAGATGCGTTTATCCCTTAGTTTTTCCTTGAGGTATTTTTGTTTATCCTTTAACTCCTGCAAAGTATTCTGGGGTTCCCACTGAAAAGCGGTATGGGATTTGGGTACAAAGGAGGAGGTGCTGACCGTTACCTTTAACCGCCCCCTGGGCACACCGCACTCATAGCCGATTTGCACCACTTTTTTGGCCATGGCGGCGATGCCGTCCAAATCCTCATAGGTTTCGGTGGGCAGGCCAATCATGAAGTAGAGTTTCACCGAGGACCAGCCGTTTTTAAAGGCAGAGGTGACGGCATCCACCAGGTTTTCTTCGGTCACATTTTTGTTGATGACATCCCGCAGCCGCTGGGTGCCGGCTTCCGGTGCAAAGGTGAGGCCGCTTTTGCGCACCTTTTGCACTTCTTTGGCCAAATCGATGGAGAAGGCATCCAACCTCAGGGAAGGCAGCGACACATTGACACCCCGCTCCCCGTAAAGATCCAACAGGTTTTTCACCAGGGGAGCCACCCCGGTGTAGTCTGCGGTGCTTAATGAGGTTAAGGAAATCTCATCGTGGCCTGTGTTGGAAATCATTTCTGCCACCTGACGCACCAGGGTCTCGGGTTTTTTCTCCCGCACGGGACGGTATAAAACCCCCGCCTGGCAGAAACGGCAGCCCCGGGTACAGCCCCGCAGCACCTCAACCATTATCCGGTCGTGCACCACACCCATGGAAGGTACAATGGGGTTGGTGGGAAAGTCTGCATTATCAAAATCCCGCACAATGCGCTTGCCAATTTTGGCGGGAACCCCTTCTTTGACGGGCATCACCGATGCAACGGTGTTGTCGGCCCGGTACTGCACTTCATAGAGGGACGGCACATAGATGCCCGGAATGTTTTTTGCAAACTGCCATAACATTTCCCGGCGGTCTGCACCCTTTTGCTTCAGTTCTTTATACGCCTGGATCAACTCTTGGATAATCTCTTCCCCTTCGCCAATCACGAACAGGTCGATGAAATCCGCAATGGGTTCGGGGTTAAAGGCACAGGGACCGCCGGCAATTATGAGGGGCATGGTATTGTTCCGGTCCTCGGAACGAACCGGCAGCCCTGCTAAGTCCAGCATATTCAGGATGTTGCTGAAACTCATTTCATACTGCAGGGTAAAACCAAGGATATCGAAATCCACCAATGGGCGCTGGGATTCCAGGCTGAACAACAAAATATTTTCCTTGCGCAGCTGCTCTTCCATGTCCGTCCAGGGGGCAAACACTCTTTCCATCAGGGCATCTTTTCTTTTATTCACGATATGGTATAGGATCTGCAAGCCCAGGTGAGACATCCCCACCTCGTAGACATCGGGAAAGGCGAAGGCCATTTTAACGTCCGCCTGGTCCCAGTCTTTTTTTACCGCATTCCACTCGCCGCCGGCGTAACGGCTGGGTTTCTGCACCCGGGCCAGGACTTTCTCCAGTTTATTCATATCCGCTGCCTCCGTTTATGCGCGTCCGTTAGAACATTCATACTCTATTATTGCCCAATTGTGTTCGGAAAAATATTCCTTTTTTATTTTTCTACATAGGGTGGAGTAAATCCTGCAAAAAAGAAAGGACCCAAAAACAATGGATCCATTCACTTCGTTTTTAATATGGCACCCAGGGGGTAATCCATGCCATGATTAAACAGGGCATCCACCACCTGGACCTCATTGATTTGACCCAGGGACTCCAACTGCTTGTCTAACAGCAGGATGAGGTGAAACTTTTGCGGCACAAATAGGCGAACAACCTCTTTCAGGGTGATATCTTCCAGTGCCGCCAGCTGTTCCACAGGTAAAACACCGGCTTTAAACAGTTCCTCTTTTTTCTGGGCCAGGTGCCGGATAAACAGGTAGGGTGCCAGGTTTTTCTCCTTGGTGGCGGAATACAGGACAAACAGGGCGATAATCACCACGTCCAGCCCCACAAACCGGTTCAATACCCCGATGATACCCAGACAGGCCACCGCCACCGCCACAACCTGTCCGATTCTGGCCGCTATTATCGTGGCCTGGGATAACCCCACATGGACGGATAAAAGGGCCCGCAGGATTCTGCCCCCGTCCAAAGGAAGGGCGGGCAGCAGGTTAAAAAAGGCCAGCATCAGGTTAATCTGCAGAAAAAAAGGGCTTAACTCTTCCGACCAAATGCCGTAATGCCTCAAGCCCATAGCCAGTGCCACCAGGAACAGGTTTGAGGCCGGTCCCGCCAGTGCCACTGCAATCTCTTTGCTTGGCTCGATACTCATTTCGCCGCCCATTCTGGCCACGCCCCCGAAGGGCAGCACTTCCACGTCGATCACCCGTACTCCCAGGAGCCTGGCGGCCAGGGTATGGGATAATTCGTGGAACAATACCAGGGCGAAGATGATTAGCCCCTTCTCCAAAACACCGGCCACGAAGTAGAGTCCTAAGAGAAACAGGAACAGCAGGTTAAAATGCAGGTCGATTCCCCACAGCCGGCCTACTCTCATGGCTTAGCAGGCTCCTGATCTTTTTGGGGTTCGATGTTTTCTTTCTTTGTTTCATCGGAGTTTACCGATTTGCTGTCTTTTTCACCGGTTGGTTCGGCGTCTCGCTTCTGCTCAACGGGCTCATCCGAGGGGATGGTTTTTATGTCGATTTTTTTAAGGGGATCAATTAATTTATCATTTTCCCTGACTTCAAAGTGCAGCACCGGGTCTCCTTCCGGTGGTTCCGCCACTTTGCCGATTTCTTGCCCGGCCTGAACCTGGTGCCCCTGCATAACGGAGATCTCGGTCAATCCGGCATACAAGGCATATTCTCCCTTCCGGTGTTCAATAAGGACAAACTCCCCATAGGCACGATCATGGCCAACCCGGCTGACGATGCCGGGCTGCACTGTTTTCACCGGCGACCCGGCCGCTGCGCTGATGTCGATACCGGGGTTAAACCGTTCCAGATTATCCACCGGGCTTTTCACCCAGCCAAATTCCTGTACCACTCGCCCGGAAACCGGGATGGCCCAGGCATCTGCAGTCGGTGTGGTGGTAGTTGGCAAAACCGGGCCGGTTAATTCATTGTTAAACATGGGCCAATTCATGTTCACCGTTTGCAGGCCGATGGCAATGGCTTTATCCAGCACAGGGGTTACATCCCACTCGGTGGTTAAGGCCACCTTTAAACCCTCTCTGGCCTGCTGACTCCAGGGGTGGGGGGATTCCTTAATCAAGAGCATTAACGCGAATATCCCCAGGGCGGCTGCAATGCGGTAAAAGGTTTTCCACCCTTTGCTGCTGGGTTTTTTACGTTTCCATTTGCTGTTGGGACCGTAGATACTGCTCCAGTCATCCACCCCACAACCATAGAAGCTGCCTAAAGGATCTTTACTTTTCTTTTTAAACCTGTCAAAACTGATTCTTCCTATTTTCACCTGCATTCCCTCCCCAGGGTATTTCTTTTCAAACCGCGGTACGGCTAGTACAGTATATTTTTGGGGTGGGACAAATATGACAAGCTGTTTGCTTCGGGGTAATTCTTTTGGGTCAGGCTGTCAGCTGTCAGCTGTCAGCCGTCAGCCTTTTTGGTTTTGTGTATGGTCTTGGCTGTTGGCTTTTGGCTTTTGGCTTTTGGCTGTTGGCTTTTGGCCGTGGGAGTGGTGCTAACCTTTTGTGTATATAAAAAGAGCCCGGTCAAAGACCGGACCCTTAAGGAATACATTCAAAAAAGCTGACGGCTGACAGCTGATGGCTGATGGCTGATGGCTGACAGCTGACGGCTGATGGCTGACAGCTGACGGCTGATGGCTGATGGCTGACAGCTGACGGCTGACGGCTGACAGCTGACAGCCTGACCCCAGAGGACTACCCATGAGCTAGAAAAGTATCTTCTGCCTTCGCATGTGGACGTTTAGTAAAACTCCCATGGCGATCATGTTGGCCATCATGCTGCTGCCGCCGTAGCTGAAGAGGGGCAGGGGCACGCCGGTGATGGGCATGATACCGGCAGCCATCCCTACGTTGATCAGGATATGGAAGGTTATCATGGAAACAATTCCTGTGGCCAGCAACGTGCCGTATAAGTCTCTGGCCTGGGAAGCGATGCGAATGCCGCGGTATAACAGGATAAAGAACAAAAGCAGTAAAGCGGCAACCCCGATAAAACCCATCTCTTCGCCCACTACGGAGAAGATGAAGTCTGTGTGTTGTTCCGGTAAGAAGTTGAGCTGGTTTTGGCTGCCGTTATAGATTCCTTTTCCTTCCAAGCCGCCGGAACCAATGGCAATTTGCGACTGGATCACATGATACCCGGCACCGTGCCACTGTTCCCATGGGTCAATAAAGACCAACAGGCGATTTAACTGATATTCTTTCAATGGGAGCCACAGTCCAAATTGTACATGTGCCCAAACCCAGCCAATGGCGGAAGCCCAGCCTCCCACAAACAATCCCCCCACCAGTTTGGGATTGGCACCCGCCGCGAACAGCATACCAAACAAGATGGCGATGAATACCAGGGATGTTCCTAAGTCTGGCTGTCCCAGAATGAGCAGTACGGGAATCCCCACATGAATAAAACAGGGGATTAAATCTTTTAGGGAGTTTAAGTTTCCCTCCCGCCTGGTTAAAAAGTCCGCAAAAGTGATAATGGTAAATATCTTGGCGAACTCCGAAGGCTGCAGCAGAAAAGGCCCTAAATTAATCCAGCTGGTGGCCCCCTTGACGGTGTGGCCCAGAGGAGTCAAGACGATAAACAGCAACAATAGATTTAGGATATAGATGATTTTCCGGTGACGACGGAAGTCTTCATAGGGAATTGATAAGATAAATAATATAATAATGGTACCCAGTATAATGGCGATAATCTGTTTTTTGACAAAGTCACTAAAAAACATTTTGGAGTATTTGACAATGGTGATCCCCAGGGGTTCTCGGGGTTCTTCACCGTTTAATCCCAAGCTGTCCTTCTGCCAAATCTCCTGTCCCTGCCGGAAGTCCATGGGGCTGCTCACAACGGTGGCACTGCTGATAATCACAAGGCTAAAGCAAATAATTAAAAACACGGCAATTAATAATGTATAATCAAGGTTTTTTACAAACCGCTTGTCCACCAAAACATTCACCCCCTTGAAGATCTTTAACCTATAAATTATATAATGGGTATTCCTTTGGGGTCAAGCCGTCAGCTGTCAGCTGTCAGCCATCAGCCGTCAGCCTTTTTGGTTTTGTGTATGGTCCTGGCTGTTGGCTATTGGCTATTGGCTGTTGGCTGTTGGCTTTTGGCTTTTGGCTTTTGGCTTTTGGCTGTGGGATGGTACTAAGTTTTGGGCATATAAAAAGAGCCCGGTCAAAGACCGGACCCTTAAGAAATACATTCAAAAAGCTGATGGCTGACAGCTGACAGCTGATGGCTGACAGCTGACGGCTGACGGCTGACAGCTTGACCCCAAAGGAATACCCCAAAGCAGTTATGCCAGGCTTTTGGTTCGTTTCATGCGTTTTACCGGGATGTTGGCAACCAGGGCAACCTGCTGGTCGTTGCTGTCCAGGCTGACCTCCAGTGCTTTCTCGTCTATTTCCATATAGTTTGAAATGACTTTAATCAGATCGTTTTTCAGGGAAGAAAGTAGTTCGGGTGACACATTGGCCCGGTCGTGTACCAGTACCAGTCTTAGTCTCTCTTTTGCCACATTTTTGCTGCTTGCAGTCTCACGACCAAAAAACCTGTTTAAAAAATCTAACACTCCGGTACCCCCCTTTCCTACCTCATTCCAATCATTTTCCTTAAGGCATTTAGTAAACCACCCGGTTCCTCAAGGTTCAACAAAGGTACATTTTCACCAAGGATGCGGCGGGTGATGTTGCGGTAAGCCTGACCGCTCTGGGACTTATCATCCCTAACCACGGTCTCCCCCTTGTTGGTGGTAACCACCACCTGCTCATCCTCCGGCACTACGCCCAGCAGGTCGATGGCCAGAATTTCGTTCATATCATCAATACTCATCATATCGCCACGGTTTACCATCTTGGTGCGATAACGGTTGATAATCAGCTTCGGCTCCCGCAGGTCGGCGGCTTCCAACAGCCCGATAATGCGGTCGGCATCCCGTACGGCGGACACTTCCGGGGTGGTCACCACGATGGCTTTGTCAGCTCCGGCAATGGCGTTTTTAAATCCCTGTTCAATGCCCGCAGGGCAGTCGATAATGACAAAATCAAATTCCTGTTTCAGTTCCTCGCAGAGTTCCCTCATTTGGTCGGGGTTCACCGCGGTTTTGTCTTTGGTTTGGGCTGCGGGCAGCAGGTGCAGGCTCTCATACCTTTTGTCCTTGATTAAAGCTTGCCGGGTGCGGCAAACACCGCTGGTAACATCCACAATATCAAAAACGATGCGGTTCTCTAAACCCATAACAACATCCAGATTGCGCAGCCCGATATCGGCATCCACCAGACATACCTTTTTCCCGTGGGAGGCCAGGCCTGTACCCAGGTTGGCAGTGGTGGTGGTTTTCCCAACGCCCCCTTTACCGGAAGTGACTACGATGACTTCACCCATGTTTTAGGTCCTCCTTACTATGCCAAGCGTTTTACACCCGAATAAATTCTGCACCAAAACAAATGTAAACCGTTACTTGATTACAGAATTAAATGTCTCTATGGTTACCACACCGTTTTTTATCCGGGCCAGTTCCGGGTAATCCGGGTTGGATGATTCATCCTCCGGGGGTCTGGTGATGTGATTGCCGATCCTTAATTGCGTGGGTCGCAGTCTAAAGGCCAGAATAATGGCATTGACGTCCCCTTTGGCACCGGCATGGACAACCCCGCGCAGCGAACCCATGACAATAATATTGCCGGAGGCTACGATTTCCGCGCCTGGATTCACGTCCCCCAGTACCACCACGTTCCCTTCATGACAAATGCTCTGTCCGGACCGCATGGTTCTTTGAACTAATATGGTATTCTCATCCACCAGTTCTGCCAATTCCGCCGGAATATTTCCAAGGGATGCCTGACCTGCAGTGGAATTTGACAAGATCTCTTTCGTCAAAGTGATTCCCCTCCCGCTTGCCCTATACTTGAATTCTACGCCAAGGTACCAAATCCTTCTAAAGCTGGATAAAAAAAAGGGGCGATTCGCCCCTATATTATGCAATAATTAGACAATATGCGTTTATTCCGGGCTGTAGCCCGGCCGCTGCTGAACATCCTGTATATCAAGGTATGCAGCAAATAAATCCCTTGCCACCGGTCCTGCACCGGTACCGCCCTTGCCGCCGTTATCTATAACCGCTGCCACCGCCACTTCGGGATTTTCAAAGGGAGCATAGGCTACAAAAACAGCGTGGTTATCGCGTCCAAAGACTTCGCCGGTGCCGGTTTTCCCTGCCACCTGAATGGGGAAACCGCTAAATATCCCGGAAGCCGTACCAACACGGGTCACCATATTCATGCCTTCTTGGGCAACCCTTAGGGCTTCGGGCTTCACCCCGACATCGCCGATTTTTTGGGGCTTAAATTCTTTAATGGTCCTTCCGTCGGGACTGGTAATTTTTTGAACCAGATAAGGTTTCCAACGGGTTCCGCCGTTGGCAATAGCGGCAACATAATTCACCATCTGCAGAGGGGTATACTCATTGTAACCCTGTCCCAAGGACATATTTAAGGTATCATAAACCTGCCAATTCAGATCCCACTTATACTGGTCATACTGGTTTTGCACCGCCCTTCGTTCTTTCTGCTTAGCCTGTTCCAATCTTTCCCTTTCTGCCGGGTCTTTGGTGTCGGCCAAAAGAGGTTTGTATTTTTCCTCAATAGCCTCAAACTTAGGGTTATAGATGGCATCCAAAAAGGCTTTGTTGCGTTTGTACTTTGAGTCGGGGGTTGGCACATTTCCTTTCGGTTCACCGGGTATTTCAATACCCGTTCGTTCGCCAAAACCAAACTTGCGAGCATAATTGCTAATAGTATCAACACCCAGCACCCGGTGTCCAATGGTCCAGAAATAAGTATTGCAGGATTCTGAAATGGCCTTGCGCATGTCCACCCGGCCGTGGCCGTCCGGTTTCCAGTCCCTAAAGGCCTTGTCTCCGAAAATATAATACCCGGGGTCAGATATGGCCCATGTAGGGTCCACTTTGCCGGTGTCCACCCCGGCTACCGCCAGAACCATTTTAAAGGTTGAGGCCGGAGGATACAGCTGCAGTACACGGTTCGGCAGGGCACCGCTCTTTTGTAAGTCCTCCCATTGTTTTTGAGTGATGCCGTTAATCCAAATTGAAGGATTATAGGTAGGATAACTGGCCATGGCCCGGATGGCACCGGTTTTTATATCAATCATGACCACAGCCCCGCCCTTTGATTCATAGCCCAGTTTCCTCATATAAAGGACTTGCCTTTCTAAGGATGCCTCCGCAGTCCTTTGCAATTCGGCGTCAACGGTGAGAACCAGATTGTTACCGGGGATGGGCTCCTTAACACCCAAATCTCTTACCGGCCGGGCCTGGGCATCTACCTCCACCTGCCTGGCACCGTTTTGTCCCCTTAAGTAGGGCTCAAAGGAATTTTCCAGCCCCTCCTGGCCGTACATATCGCCCAGCCGGTAACCTTGATCCTGATTTCTTTGCAGTTGTTCCTGTTTGATCTCCTGCACATATCCCAGTACATGGGACAGCATAGAATCAAAATGGTAATTTCTTACCGGCTCTACATCAATGACCACCCCGGGCAAATCTAACCGCTGTTCCTCCAGCACGGTAATGGTCTCCAGCGGCACATCCGTTGCCAGCCTTACAGGTTGGAACTTCCTAAGTTCCTGTTCTTCCAACTTACTCATGATTTCCATAGGGTTCATGCCCAGGATGCCTGCCACCCTGTTTACCACCTGGTCGGTTTCTTTCAACCCCAGATAGACCAGGGAAACGGTGTAAACCGGCTTGTTTCCCAAAATTTTAACACCATTACGGTCGTACATCTCACCCCTGGGGGCGATGATGGGATTTAGCCGAATATGGTTTTGTTTGGCCAGGGTCTCAAAGCGCTCGGTTTCCAACAGCATTAAATAAGCCAAGCGCCCCACCAATATGATGAAAATTGAAGATACCAGAAAGAGGAGCACGCGGGTCTTTTTTTCTACTGTCTTCCTTTCCAAGAAAACTCCTCCCTAATAAACATTTAAGGTTCTCTCTCCCTGAGCCAGCCCTTTTCGTTCGAATTGTAAAACTTCCAAAAGGTCAGGGGGACCAACAGGCTTGTATAGATGGCGGAGGGTATAATCACCTGGCCCAGGGCAAAGGCAGGCGCCACTTCGATATCCAGGTAAAGCAGCAGGACATAGTAAGCAAGTTGACTGGCAATCCCCACCATAAAAGTTACCAGAGTAACAATAATGACACTTTCCTTATAAAAACGGGCCTCTGCCAAACCCGCCAAATAGCCGGCTGTCATTTTAGCAAGAGCGTTTAGCCCGATGTAATTGCCGGTAAAAATATCCTGGGCAAGGCCCGCCAGAAAACCCAAAAAAGCCCCCTCCCTGGAACCACGGAGGAAGCCGTTGAATATAACCAGCATTAGTACCAAATCTGGTTTAACCCCTGACACCTGCAGGAAGCTAAATAGGGTTGACTGTAACAGCAATGCAATTGTTACAAGCAATAGGAAGACAAAGGAACGCAATTAATCACCCTCCGTCTGAGGAATAATATCGGGATTGTAGACGGTGGTAATGACCAGCACTTCTTCCAATTTATGGAGATCTGCAAAGGGTGCTACGGTTGCAGTTTTAAACAACCCCGTAGGCTCATCGGAGACATGGACCACTCTGCCGATGGGAACCCCTTTGGGAAAGGTACCCCCGATGCCCGATGTTATAATTATTTGACCGTCCATCAGTTCGGTATCCCTCGGCACATGAATCAACCGGGTTTCCCCGGTACCGGAGGCGGTCCCTTCCAACACTCCGGGAATGCGGGTTTCCTGAACCAGCGCCCCCACCCCGCTGCGGGGGTCGGTAATTAACATCAACTGGGAAGTATTGGGTGATACTGCTACAATTTTACCAACCAAGCCCGAAGGTGTTACCACGGGCATATTTTTAAGTATACCATCCTTGCTTCCTTTGTTCAATGAGACAATGCCAAACCAGTTTCCGGGATCACGGCCAATGACTGCCGCCGTTCGGGTACTGAAATTTTGCTTATACTGGTCCCGGTATTGCAAAAGGTCGGTGAGACGTTTATTTTCCTGACGCAGCTCTTCCTGCATATGCAGCTGCCCTTTTAAAAGGGATACCTGTTCCTTCAGCACTTTGTTCTCTTCGGACAGTCTTCCCAGGGAAGCAATGGATTCCACCCCGTTGCGAAAGGTCTCCCCGATATTCATCAGCACCCCTTGGACAGGGGCCAGGACATCTTTGATGGCTGCTTCCATGGGCGTAAGCTGGGGGCGGCCCACATGGGTAAATCGCATCACCAGCAGGGTAATCCCCACCAAAACTGCCAGCAGCATAATCTTCTTATAGGATACGAAGCGGGGCAAAATCTCACACCCTTAGGCCAACTTTTTCGGTTGGATTAATACACGTCTTAAGACGTCGATGTTCTCCAGCACCCTGCCGGACCCGTAGGCCACCGCCAGCAGGGGTTCCTCCGCCAGATGAACCGGCATACCCGTTTGGTTACTGACCAGCCGGTCCAGACCCCTCAGCAGCGATCCGCCGCCTGCCATCACGATCCCCCGGTCCATGATGTCTGCAGCCAGTTCCGGCGGGGTCTTTTCCAGGGTCACTTTAATGGCCTCCAAGATGGTCGCCACCGGCTCGGACAACGCTTTATAGATTTCCGTTGAGGTAATTTGCAGTGTTTTAGGCAAACCGGTGACCAAATCCCGCCCTCTGATTTCTTCCTTCTCCTCAATATCCAACGGATAGGCGGTGCCGATATTATTCTTAATATGCTCGGCGGTGCGTTCGCCGATCATCAAATTGTAAGTCCGTTTGACGTGTTGGATAATGGCGTCATCCATCTCATCGCCGGCAATGCGAATGGATTTGCTGGTGACAATGCCGCCCAGGGAGATAACCGCCACCTCGGTGGTGCCGCCGCCAATGTCAACAATCATATTGCCTGTGGGCTCATGCACAGGCAGCCCTGCTCCGATGGCTGCGGCCATTGGTTCTTCGATCAGATAGGCTTCTCTGGCCCCGGCCTGCAAAGCTGCCTCCCGGACGGCCCTTTCTTCCACGGCGGTAACACCGGAGGGCACACTAACCACCACCCGGGGTTTGACAATAAAGGAGCGCCCCCGCAGGGCCTTGTTGATAAAATATTTAATCATGCTTTGGGTTACGTCAAAATCCGCAATTACGCCATCCTTCATCGGACGAATGGCCACGATGTTCCCCGGGGTGCGGCCAATCATTTTCTTGGCTTCTTCCCCCACTGCCAGCACCTGTCCGGTTTCCCTTTGAATGGCCACCACCGACGGCTCCCTTAGCACGATACCCTTACCCTTTAAATAAACCAGGGAGTTGGCGGTGCCCAGATCTATGCCCAAATCCTTGGAAAACATACCAAGTCTCATCATTTCGTCCTCCTTAGGGTGTGATTAAATAAGTCCTTTGGATTTTAAACTGGTGAATCTATTATCTCCAATTACGATGTGGTCTAGGACATCGATGCCGATAATTTCTCCGGCTTCGATCAATCTTTTGGTGAGGGAAATGTCTTCCCTGCTTGGGGTAGGATCGCCGCTGGGGTGATTATGTACCAAGATAATAGAGGCGGCACTCCGGCGAATGGCCATTTTAAACAGCTCCCTGGGATGAACCATGGAAGAGTTTAAGGTACCAATGGAGATGGTCTCCCTGGCCAACACCTGGTTTTTGGTATTGAGAAGCAGTGCTTGGAAATATTCCCTGTCCCGATCCCTTAAATCTTCCATCACCAGGGTGCAGACATCTTCGGGACAGCGGATCACCGGCCTCTCCTCCGTGGGTAAAGCAGCCAGCCGCTTGCCCAGTTCCAGGGCTGCCTTTACCTGTACAGCCTTGGCCGGACCGACCCCTTTGAGTTCGCTTAATTCCTCTACGGTGGCCTGGGCCAATGCCCGCAAGTCCCGAAAACGGCCCAAGAGTGCTGCGGCCAATTCCATGGCAGAGGCTTTGGCCGTACCGGTCCTCAGCATGATGGCTAGTAAATCAATATCGGAAAGGTTTGCTGCCCCCTCTTTAACCATACGCTCTCTGGGACGCTGTTCCGGGGGTAGTTCGCGCATTACTGGATAAGTCATACAATTTCGACTCCAAATGTTCTTAAGGCATCTGCCAATTTAGCCACCGGCAAGCCAACCACATTAAAATAGCAGCCCCTAATGCTGTCGATAAAAACAGAGGCTTTGCCCTGCACTGCATAGGCACCGGCTTTATCATAGGGTTCGCCGGTAGCCACATAGCGCTGAATTTGTTCTAACGACAAGGGCTTAAACCGTACCGCCGTGGCCTGGTGGGTGACGATGGATCGTCCTGTGGCGGCATCGATGACAGCCAAACCGGTAAATACTTCATGGCTTCTGCCCTGCAAACTGCCTAGCATTTGAATGGCTTCCTCACGGTCTGCCGGTTTTCCCAGGGGTTTGCCCCCCAGTACCACAAGGGTATCGGCCCCAATGACCAGACCCCGGGTGTTTTGTGCAGCCACCACCGAGGCCTTTCGTTCCGCCAGCTCTTCCACCTGTTGGGCAGCGGACATGGTTTCATCCAGGGTCTCATCCACTTCACTGGCTTCTATCTTAAATTCAAGACCCAGGTTTTTTAGAAGCTCCTGACGACGTGGAGATGCGGATGCAAGAATGATTGGACGCACAAGGGTTCCCCCCTATAAAACCCGAAGATCAGCTATAATTTTCGATAAGCTAAAAAGCCTGCTAACATACCGAGACCGGTAACAGGCCCTAACGACATGGTAAAGCCAAAGGAAAGTTGAAGAAAATGCAAGTTGAATGTCGTATTTTTCAACCCGATGGTTGTAAAGTTTTTCAGTACAGGCACGTAAACTGCCAATGCTTGTCCGATGGCACTGCCCGCCACACCAAAGGCAAGCAGCATGATGATTAAAGTTCCCGGCCCTTTGCCGACCCTAAATGTTTTGCTCATGTTCTTCACCTGTCAGGAAAGGATTGGAATTACTTCTTATAAGTTTATCATCCACCCATTTATCTGACAAGCAATTACAGATACTTTAGTTGTCCCCGATTAAATGAGAAATATCCGTTAAATTAGGAAAGGTGGGCAAAAACCCACCTTTCCTGTGAAAATCCTTATTTTTCTTTAAGTGCCAGGTTAAAGGTTAAAATTTCTAATTTTACCGAAAGATCCACATTCCTTACTTCCACATGGTCCGGCAGGTTTAGGGATAGGGGGGCAAAATTCAGAATGGCTTCTAAACCCGCTTTTACCATGATGTCTGCAATATCCTGGGCTGCTTTGGAAGGAACAGCGATAATTCCGATACGAACCTGATGTTCCTTTGCCACCCTGGACAGTTCCTCCAGGGGAAGAACTTCCAGATCGGCAATGCGCTTGCCGATCTTGGTCAGGTCGTTATCAAATACCCCCACAATGGTAAAGCCCCTGTCCTTGAATTCCCGGTAAGTCACCAGGGCGGAGCCAAGGTTCCCCGCTCCCACCATCACCAGGTTCCACGGCTCGGACAGGCCAAGGATTTTTACGGTGTAGCGGATTAAGTCCTTAACGTTATAACCAACGCCCCGGGTTCCGAATTCGCCAAAGTAGGCCAGGTCCTTGCGCACCTGGGCCGGGCTTACCCCAACGCCCTCGGCGATATCTCCCGAAGAGACGGTGGTGATGCCTTTTTTATCCAATCTTTTCAAAAACCTGGTGATGGTGGGAG
>JAMCWI010000114.1 GCA_023481335.1 Bacillota bacterium
TCTTCCTCAACCTCGGTTATGTCCACCAACTGGAACAGGAGGTACCGGGCCAACCTGGAGAAGATCAAAAGTGGAAACATTTTTGAGGTTGCGGAAGTAGTGCGGAACCTTGCCAAGAGAGAGCGTGAAAAAGGCCTTTCTTCCGGCGAAAGAAAGATGTTGGAGAACGCCAGGCAGATCATGATCAGCGAGCTTGTCCTGGCCACCGAGCTTGAGGAAGATAAAGCGCAGTCCCTTGTGGACTCCGCGTTTGCATGAACGCGCCAGTCATTCTGGCGCTTTTATTTTTGTCGATTTAATAAAATCGGCTTTTTTAATATTTAAAGAACCACCGAAAAGGGCTATAATAGAGTTATCATATATTGATAAAAATATCTTTCAATATATGAAGCGGAAGGAGGTGATAAGAAATGATAAAAAAAGGCGTTTATTTATTGTTAGTAGGTGGTTTTACCGCTTTGGGCCTGACTTTGGGGCTTAACCTGGTGGAAAACACAACCCTCCTGCCTTTTACGGCTGCCCTGTCGCAGCAGATCAAATTCGGCGTAATAGGGCTTTCCGCGTTAATCGGGCTGGTGCTGGGGGTGCTCCTTTCCCCAAGGCTCATGCGCCTGGCGGTGTGGGTTACTGTGCACATTGAGCAGTACCTGCAAAAAACACCGGCCCTGGACCTGGTTGTAGGTTCGGTAGGCTTAATGATTGGACTTATAATTGCTAATTTATTAGGTTCTGTTTTGTCTTTTCTTGGACCGATCGGTAAGGTAATCTGGGTAGCGGTGACACTCCTTTTAGGATACCTGGGCGCCAGCCTCTTCGTTAAAAAGAGGGAAGACATAATGGCCCTGTTCGCAAGCTTTCCTAAATTCGGCAAGGAGCGTACCCAAAAAACGGAAGCCCGGACCAGCAATTACAAGATACTTGATACAAGTGTGATCATCGACGGCCGGATCGCTGATCTCTGTGAAAGCGGCTTCATCGAGGGGGTGCTTTTGGCCCCGGCTTTCATTCTGGAGGAACTTCGCCACATCGCCGATTCTCCCGACCTTTTAAAGAGGAACCGGGGCAGACGAGGGCTCGACATTTTAAACAAGATGCGCAAGGACGTCGATATTAAAGTCCAGATTTATGATAATGTCCGCGGCCTGGAGGGTGTCGCAGAAGTTGACACCAAGCTTGTGAAGCTGGCCCAGCGCCTGGGCGCAAAAATCTTGACAAACGACTACAACTTGAATAAGGTGGCAGAACTGCACGGCGTCAAGGTACTGAACATAAATGAGCTGGCCAACGCCATTAAACCGGTAGTCCTGCCGGGAGAAGAGATGGTGGTGCAGGTAGTGAAGGACGGCAAGGAATCCGGCCAGGGGGTGGCCTACCTTGACGACGGCACCATGATCGTTATTGATGGCGGCAAGCGCCATATGAACCAGACCATTCAGGTGCTGGTGACCAGCGTCCTTCAGACGGCAGCCGGGCGGATGATTTTTGCCAGGCCCAAATTCGACCGGAAGGGAGACAGCGGGCAGTCTCAATACAGCGAGGTGAACGCGCTTGGCTAGAGTGTCGGCTGTCGTTCCGGCGGCCGGCCGGAGCACGCGGCTGGGCCTGGCCGTCAGGAAGCAGTTCCTTACCCTGGCCGGAAAGCCTGTACTTGGCCATGTTTTAAAGGCCTTTGAAGAAAGCCCGCACGTCCAGGGCATAGTTGTAGTAGTAAGCCCGGGGCAGGAAGACTTTTGCCGCGAGCTGGTCCTTGTTCCTTATGGCTTTACCAAAGTCAAGGCGGTAATAGCGGGCGGTTCGACCCGTCAGGAATCGGTATACAACGGCCTTAAGACGATTCACCCCGAAACGGAGGTAGTCGTAGTCCACGACGGGGCCCGCCCGCTTTTGACGGCCTGGAATATACATGACGCGGTGGAAGCCGCGCTGGCGCACGGGGCCTCGGCCTGCGCGGTGCCGGTTAAGGATACGGTAAAAATGTCAGGGCCCGGCGGTTTTGTGTCTGAGACATTGCCGAGGGAACGCCTGTGGCTGACCCAGACGCCGCAGGCGTTTGATTTTCGCCTGCTGGTTGGTGTGCACGACAGGGCAAGGCGGGAGGGCTGGACGGGGACCGATGACGCCTCGCTGGTAGAGATGGCCGGCCTGCCTGTGAAGCTGGTGGCGGGTTCTTACGAAAATATTAAAATCACCACGCCGGAAGACCTGGTTTTGGCCTCCGCCATTTTCGGGGCCAGGCAGGGGGCATCCGGATACGGAGGAACGGGGGAAATGTTCGCCGTGCGGACGGGTTTCGGTTATGACGTGCACAGGCTGGTTGATGGAAGGCCGCTTGTTTTGGGGGGCGTAATGATCCCGCACAAAAAAGGGCTGGATGGACACTCTGACGCCGACGTCCTCGTGCACGCCGTAATGGACGCGCTGCTGGGCGCCGCCGGGGCCGGGGATATCGGAAGGCACTTTCCCGACAGCGACTCCCGCTACGGGGGAATAAAAAGCCTCCTGTTACTCGAGCGGGTCCGCGAAGTTATACAGGAAAAAGAGCTTGCGGTGGAAAATGTGGATGCGGTGATAGTCGCCCAGGAGCCAAGGCTCGCCCCCTATACCGGGCAGATGGCAGGCTGTATGGCAAAAGCGCTTGAAACAGATCCCGGGCGCGTGAACGTAAAGGCCACCACTACCGAAGGTCTCGGTTTTACCGGATCCGGAGAGGGGATTGCAGCCTACGCGACCGTGCTCCTTGCACGCAAGTAAAAGTTTTTGGTTCAGCTTGCTATGCTCATCGCCTTCAAAATCTTTGATACCGGACTTTATTATGCGGGGGCTCAGCGCGCCCTTTTATTAAACATTCCAGGGGGACCTCTGAGGTCCCCCTGTATATCTAGATGAAAGGTCTATTGAGTTGTCTGCTTTTGGGTTAAAAATGCCTGTCCTGCTGGTTTGATCCCTTTGCCGGGTTCTGTTCCGAACCTGCTCTTCGTTCAGTACAATATTAATTTCTAGTAATTTATACCAACCACCAACCACCAACCGCCGGCTACGCTGAAACCGTCCTGTTCGCAAATTCGTCCATCGCGGCCCGCCATTTGGTTATTATTTCGCTTTCCTGCTGGCCAGGCTTTGATACTTTGGCAGACAGGCTGAGCAAAATGGCCAGTTCCTCGGCCGGCACCAGGAAGACCTCGGAAGCCTTAGACCTGCTGAACTGGTTTATTACCCCGAAGAGTTTTTCAACGCGGCAGGATTTACAGTGTTTGCGGGTGAGGAGGCAGTTATCGCAACTCCTTACCAACAGCCTGCTGATTTCCTCAAAGTCGTCATAGTCCATCATAATTATACCCCCCCAAATAAAAAAATCCCCTTAAAAAAGATTAATCTCTTTCTCAAGGACGGCATCGGCCCTGATCAATAAATCAAAAACATATCTTATTGT
>JAMCWI010000059.1 GCA_023481335.1 Bacillota bacterium
CTGCTTTGCAGTAAATTCAATGCCGAAAGGAGCGAAAACCTGGTCATGGAGGGTCGGCTTAATGTGTTTGCAGAAACAGTTAAGTTTTTTGAACCAGGCTGAGAGATGAAGCGTTTATTGTTGTCAACGGTTGTTTTGCTGATGCTGTTCACCGGAGCACTGCCTGCATTGGCCCAGCCCGGTGGTAAAATTGGGGTTTCCATAGACGGCCTGCCGGTGGTCTTTGATGTTGATCCTGTGGTGGAAAATGGCCGGACGCTGGTTCCCTTCCGTGCTTTGGCTGAAGGTTTAAATGTACAGGTCACCTGGGATCAAAAAACCCAGACCATCGTAGGGGCGGACGGTAAAAACACCATTACCCTTAAAATAGGCGGCAAAACAGCCATGCGGAACAGTATGGCAATGCCGCTGGATGTACCGCCCAAGGTGTTGAGCGGGAGAACCTTGATTCCCCTCAGATTCTTCAGTGAGGCCTTTGCCTGTCAGGTGGTCTGGAGTCCGGCTGAAAATAAAATAAAGATTCTTTCCCCACCCCGGCAGATGTCTGTCATCGGGTTTTATGCCCTGGGGGATCGGCAGACCAGCAGCTGGACCAACCTTTTCGGTAAACCCTTTCCCGATACCGATGTGGGCAATACCGATGTAGTAAATACCGTGGCACTGGGTTGGTACAGTTTGGACCAGGAAGGCAATTTACTGACCAAGAGCACCACCGGCTGGCAGAGGCCGGATGATTATGAAATGGTTTTAGAGAAAGCTGCAGAGTATGGCTTAAAAACACAAATGCTCCTTCATATGGTGGATGGAGATGGCTCCCTTACCAACTTATTAGCCAACCAGTCAGCTATGGAAAAGGCTGTGGCGGCCATCGTGGAAGAGTCCAAGCATTTTCAAGGGGTTAATCTGGACTTTGAAGGGTTGGGTCACCAGGACAAGGGCGAAGGTTTGACCCGGGTAAGGGACAGCTTCACTCACTTTGTCAGCCTGTTGTCCCAGCAGCTGAAAGCGGCGAACCTTCCGTTAACCCTGACCCTGCATGCACCGAACAGCGCTTACCAGGGTTATGATTATAGAAAATTGGGTCAAATGGCTGATGAAATTATCATTATGGCCCATGATTACGGAGTGAAGCCGGAACCCGTCGATTTGGTTACCCAGGCAGTTAAGTCAGCCAGTCAACTGGTGCCGCCGGAAAAATTAATTTTGGCTATCTCCATCCCCAGTGAGACACCGGAGAGTTTAGTAACCAAATTAGGCATTGCCAAGCGATACCAGCTAAAAGGGATTTCCCTCTGGCGGCTGGGGTTGGTTTCTGGTGACATGTGGACTTCCTTAAGATCCACTGTGGAGTCACGACAATAAAATTTTCTTATAAATACAGCCCATCGGGATTAACCGGTGGGCTACATTTTTTCATAATCCCAGAACTTTTTCTGCCTCTTTTATAGGCCACCATTAAAGAAAATTCTCTTCTGTTTGAAATTTTTTATTTTCTGTGAGTTATTTGTATATAACCCTTAAATCTTTTAGCATATGTTTGAAAAATATGGGCTAACTTGATTTAACAGGAAGTTATCAGAATATTTATCTAGTCACCCGGAATTTTCGGCATTTGTTAGTTTGTGTGAAGAAAATAGACAGTGGTATAATTAGCGTGCCAGGCAACTTTAATTCGTAGCACGGGTTGTCTCACACTATGTGGAAATTAATTCTTATGAATGTGTGTAAAGTAATATCTGGGTAAAAGTTATTTAAATTCATTTTCCTTAAACAATAATAACGAACAAGGGGGTATTCTATGCAGGGAAAAAAGGAAATTCTACTCCAATGGAATGTTACTGAAGAACCGTGGAACGACTGGCGCTGGCAAATCTGTAACCGCATTACCAGCGTGGAGAAACTTGCTGAATTTATCACACTATCAGACCGGGAGAAAAAGAATATCGCAGCTTGTTTAAAAAAATTCCGAATGGCTATAACTCCTTACTATCTTAGTTTGATTCACCCGTCGGAACGCAATTGCCCGATCAGATTGCAAGCTATTCCTGATCCCAGGGAAACCGTCTATACCCGCGGGGATATGAGAGATCCCCTGCATGAGGATGTAGATTCGCCGGTTCCCGGTTTAACGCATCGTTATCCGGATAGGGTTTTGCTTCTTATTACCGATTGTTGCTCGATGTATTGCCGTCACTGCACCCGTCGCCGCATGGCCGGTCAACATGACAAATCTTTGCCCAAAACACAACTTGATAAAGCTTTTGCCTATATTCGCAGTCAGCCAATGGTTCGAGATGTCGTTATTTCCGGAGGAGATCCCTTTACTTTGGCAGACGAACAGTTAGAATACATTCTCAGTAAGCTGCGGGCCATTAAGCATCTAGAAATTATTCGTTTCGGCACTCGAACCCCGGTGGTTTTGCCCCAGCGGATTACCCCGGAACTTTGTACCATGCTGGAAAAATACCATCCCATTTGGGTAAACACGCATTTTAATCATCCACGGGAAATTACACAGGAAGCCACGGAAGCCGTTAACCGCCTGACTAAGGCGGGCATTCCTGTCAATAATCAATCCGTTCTACTGCGTCACATCAACGATCGTCCCGATATTATGCGGAAGCTTGTCCAAGGCTTGCTAAGAATTCGGGTTCGTCCCTATTATCTCTACCAGTGTGACCTTTCGGAAGGAATTGGGCACTTTCGAACTCCGGTAAGCGCCGGCATCGAAATCATTGAAAGCCTGCGCGGCCATACCTCCGGCCTATCTGTCCCCACCTTCGTCATTGACGCTCCGGGCGGTGGCGGAAAAATTCCTGTAGGCCCCAATTACCTCTTATCCCAAGGAAAGGGTAAAATAGTCCTGCGAAATTTTGAAGGAAATGTGTATCTTTATACTGAACCCGGCCAGGAAGAAGAAACCTACCCGGCTGCCAAACTAGGCATTGCCGGTTTAATGCAAAACGGTGCAGTGACCTTTGCAAATGCAAATAAGAAAATTGACGTAGAGGGACTTTAATATGTTGCTTGTTTCCAGACACGATCAGGCATTTTCTATACTGGCGAAAACAGATCAAACAAACCGGCGGCTCTGGGTTCAGGAGTACCAGTTCAGAAGCCCCTCACTTTTACGCAAATATCTCAAGGATTTTGCCCGAGAACAAGGGTTGGAAAAAATTATTATGCCCGTCAAAGAGGAAGATCTGGGTCATCTCCGCAGTGACGATTTTGTTGTAGAAGGTTTCATCGAGGGTTATTTCCCTAGCTCCAAGGGTTATTTTTTATCTGCTTACCCCTACCGCAACCGGGGGATCTCGGACTCACTCTCGGAAGAACAAAAAATGCTGCAAAATATACTGTCTCAACCCCAACTA
>JAMCWI010000044.1 GCA_023481335.1 Bacillota bacterium
GTATGGAAAGTCCAACCTGCTGACCGTCCTGATCCACTCGCTTATTGACCGGGCGCGGATCGGGATCATCGACTTAAAGCGGCTGCAGTTTAGCTATCTCAAAAATTATTGCGCGTTGGCAAAAAAACGAGCGGGAGGCCCTGGCACTGGTCAAGGCCCTGGACCGGGAAATGGAGCGGCGCCTTGACATACTCGAGGCCGCCGGTGTGGAGAAAATCCAGGAATATCATGCTGGTAATGTTACCGATATGATACCGTACATCGTGCTGATCATCGATGAGGTTGCCGAGATTAGCGACCCGGCTATAATCCACTGTATTGACCGGCTGGTCCGCCTGGCCCGGGCCACGGGGATCAGCATCGTTGCCGCCACGCAGCGCCCGAGTAAAAAGGTGGCCGTATTTAAAGACGACATCCGCGACAACTTTGCCGCCCGGGTGTGCTACCTCATGGCCGATGAAATAAGCAGCCGCCTGGTGCTGGGGGAAAACTGCCCGGAGGCTGCCCGTCTGCCGGAGGTGAAGGGCCGGGGGATTTATAAGTATGGCGTGACCGCGAAGGAAATCCAGACCATGTTTTTGCCGACCAGGGAGGCGAAAAAGCTGCTGCAGGGGAAGGAGGCGAATATTTGGGATGTCACCAAATCAAGAGCGCGGCTGCCTGCGAGATAGGAATATTTGCTCTCTCATAGAGGCCCGTCAGGCCTTAGATACGGAGCAGGTCAGGGTGATTGTATTCCCCGGCATGAAATGTGGACGTAGGAAGGCGCAGGAGCGCCTCAAGGCATTGCATGACCGGGGGCGGCTTAATCGCTGGCGGCCGGGGCCGGAATCGCCATACATTTACTATGTTGGCAAAAAACACGGCAGAATTGAGCATTTGGTGGCCTTGAATTGGGTGTATGTGTGGATGGTAAAATCAGTTAAGAGCTGGGAGGAGATCACCCGCTGGGATTATGAGCAGGATTATGGCATCCTGCAGGCTGATGCCTTTTGCATGGTCAGGAACACGGTCACAAATAAACTGCGGATGTGGTTTGTGGAGCTTGACCGGGCCGAGAGCGGCAACCTGTTTGATAAAGTGCGAAAATATAACGACCTTTACCGGGATGAAAAGTATTCCGGCTGGTGGTGGGCAGACATTGCGGACCGCTTTCCCGGCGTCCTGGTTGTGACCACGGCGGCGGCCAGGGAACGGACCATCCGGGGCTTGGTGGAGAAGCAGAATGGGGAAGGGCTGGAATTTCAAATTTACCTTTTAGAAAATTTAAAGGAGGCCTGCATAAGATGAAAATAATAGCATGGCGGGTAAGCAAGAGCGGGCGGGTCGTATCCCTTGACCGCAAGTGGTGGCTGTCCAGCATCGCCAATATGCCCCTGCCGATGTTTGCGGCGGCGGCTGTCCCGGAAAAATTTTCTCTGGGCGCGGTGGCGGGGGCAACCTTTGGTCCGTCCGGGGTCGGCTTTGTGCTAATGCAGATATTGCTTCTGGCCGTGGTGGGCTGGTCGATAAACCATATAGCGTCAGCGATGGGTCACTCCCAACTGGGCAACCAGGCAAAGCTTGTCACCACCCTTGTTTGCTTTGTGCTTATCGTTGGTACGGTGGCAAAGGCACTACAGAGCTTTGTCCGGCTTTTGGGCGGGGCGGTTGGTTAAGTTAGTTTCATGAGTATTGCTTGAAATTAAAGCAACACTATTTCCCGAAAAAGTCAACCTGGAAAAAGTCCATTCGCCGGTCCGTTCGCTGTCCATTCGTTGGTTGGTACGCGCGGGCGCATGGAAAAGGGGCGGGATGCCTTGATTTATCAAGCAGGAAAACTACAAACAAGCGAAGCTTGGGGAGGGGGTGCGGGGGAGGCGCGGAAAATAATTGTCGGTGAGGTGGAAGGGATAACCAGTTGATTAAAGAATATTCCAATTAATTTTAATAAAAATAATTTAATTAAAGGAGGTTTTAATATGTCCGCATTTTTAGGCTTTGTTTCAATGGTGGCCATGTTGGTTTTTTTGATTTTGACAATTATAATGTTCATCAAGAAAAAGCCGTTTAAGAAACATTTGATTGTACTGGCGGCAGGTTTTGTTCTTTTTTTGGTGGCAATTGCAATCACTCCAGAATCAGTAAAGCAGGTAAGGCCAGAAACACCAATGCCTGAAGATGTGCAAAAAACTGAAACTCCAATCGCGGATATTAATGCAGAAGCAAAAGAACCTGCAGCGCCGGCACTAGCGCCAGAAGAAGTGCAGAAACCTGAACCAATACAGCAGGTTGTCCCAGAACCACAACCTCAAGTTGACACAAAAGCAACAATAGAAGAAGCGGCCAGAAAGCGCGTAAAAGAAAGGCTTAAGGAGGTTAAGGTCAATGACTATGCTTACGATCTTTCAAAAAAATTTATTTTAGTTTATTTTTCTGGTTCGGACCATTTAACCACATCTTTAATAAGGGACACAATGAAGATCGACGCATCTTATGTTTTTGAAAATATTTATGGAACAGGATTGCCAATTCAGGAGGTTACCTGTTTTATAGGTTTTCCGATGAAAGATAAATATGGCAACGAGACAGAGATTAATGTTATGAAAATATCCCTCACGGGAGAAACGGCCGGTAAGGTTAATTGGAGCGGGGTTGATCGTGCTAATTTTGATAAAGTTGCCAATTCCTTTTGGATGCATCCCGCATTAAAAAAATAATTTAATAGCCCGGCGCAGATAATAATTTCAGATAAGCGTTCAGGCTTAATAATAAATGTGATTGTCAGGAACCATAAGGTTATGCAATAAGCAGATGGTTCTTTGTTAACAAAAGGAGGTATGGTCTTGAAAAATTGGCGGTTTATATTGTCAGCGATTTTGTTTATTTTAATTCTGTCTTCTGCCGGATGCGGAAGCCCGGGGATCCCGGCGGGCAACAATCAGTCCAGAATGACATTTACAAGAGAGAACTGGGCCGAGCTCGACACCAGCCCGAATAAATTCAAGGGTGCTTTTGTGGATATTGGCGGTAAAGTATTTACGGCACCACAAAAAGATAAGGATGGCATATACTTTCAAATGTGGGTTGACCCTAAAGACAATGAATATAATACTGTTGTAGCGGTAAAAGACTCCAGTTTAGACATTAAAAGCGGTGACTATGTTAATGTAACCGGCATAGTAACCGGTAAGTTTTCTGGGAAAAACGCCATGGGTGGAGAAATAGCAGCACCTATGATTTTGGCTGATAGCGCGATAAAGATTAACCCAAAAGAAATACTTGCTCCGACAAAACTTAAGGTTGACGTAAACCAATCGAGAGACCAATACGGGCTAGCAATATCATTAACCCGGATTCATAACAA
>JAMCWI010000078.1 GCA_023481335.1 Bacillota bacterium
CCATGCAAATATATTGCCTCTGTCAATGTTCTATGAAAATGTCACCTAAAAAGGGGTAGTTTTATTCTGAGAAAATGTCACCCATCAAGGGGGAATATAAAGAATTAAAAAGTCCAAAAATCCTACCGCTCAAGCGGCCGTCCTACAGGTCAAGCCTTGACTCGGTATGCTGTGCGGTAGGCACCCGACCGACCGACGACCGAGAGCTAAGCAAAGTTCAGGCCGGTCGGGCTTTAACAGTATAGCATACCGGTCAAGGCCGCTTCACTTCGTTCCGCGCCACTAACGTGGTTGACCTTACGGACTAGGCTACTGAAATTACGTGGGGTTGGGGTAGGAGGAGAGGAGACAACCCTCCCTCCCTTCCTCCCTCAAGCTGTGGGTTTGGCGCTTACCTCCAGGCAAGCCTTGAACTGTATAGAGCATCAAGGATTTCCCGGTCTGATTCGTCGTACATGGTTGTGGGAAATCTAGTAGTTTTGTTCCTCCAAGGGTGATTTTCTGTAGGCGTAACAGGTTTACGAGGCTGACTTGGCTGTTTGGGAATTACATCTTTTGGTGGTAACGATTCCAATACCCCAACATCATAGATTGAGCCGCTGTATTGCACCTTTAAGCCGAACTGAGGGCTTTTTAACACAGTGATCTTAGCTTTGGGCATTATCGGCATCGTTTTACCGTTATGAATAACCCTGTAATAAACACTTCCGTAAGAAAATGTACAACCGTGGTCAACCTGTCTGGTTTCCTTGATGCATAAGATGTGGTCGAGATTAATACCACCGTCCTCAAGCTTGCGGTAAGCGGACTGGGGATCTCTAGGCTCAACAGCAAACTTTTCATTGTACTTTTTAATGAACGCAGCCAAGAAAGCATTAGCTTCCTCCATAGTGGTTATACCGGCAATACTTAACTCAACGGGAAGTCGACTTTGCAGGGTTTCCCACAGTCTTTCAATACGGCCCTTTGCTTGGGCAGTTTTTGCCCAGATAAGGTTAATACTTAGTTCAGCCATAGCCCTACCAAATTGAGTATCATTGACCTTTTTGCCATTTAATTCGTCCTCAATCGATAACCTGTCTGCTTTGGGAGAACGGAAGATGGTATGGCGGTCGGCATAAACGGCCAGTGGCACGCCGTTATTCGAGATTATAGTCTTCA
Organism: Bacillota bacterium; assembly: GCA_023481335.1. GTDB lineage: Bacteria > Bacillota > Desulfotomaculia > Desulfotomaculales > Desulfotomaculaceae > JAMCWI01. Next base: position 1,162 of record JAMCWI010000078.1, read on the forward strand.
TAATCCGGAAATACCCTTCAAGACATTCGTGAGGCGTGAAAAACAAGGCTAAAATCTCCCCTGTGGCATCATCAACGCCTCCATGTAGGGAACATTCCTCATTGTTAAAAAACCAGGCGTGGGGACTGGCATCAATAATCACCAGCATACCTCTTTGGGGCTTCCGTTTCCTGCGTTTATGATGTTTCACTTTGCTATGCTTCTTGGGACTGGTAAACCCATTGGAAACAAGTATCCTGTAAACTGAAGGCTTACTAAGGCTGATAGACTCATGTTCCTCAAGTAACTCTTGAAAATGCGAAAAATTGGCTTTAGAATATTCCTCCAATTTTTTATGATTGACCACTAAGTTTCGAATCTCATCAGTAAGAGCATGTGAAGGTTTCCGGCCCCTGTTTTTATGGATTACGAACGACTCGCCGTATTCTTTGACCCCCTTTTTAAGGCGTTTTAGCTGGCGTTCGCTGAGGCCGAGAGTCTCTGCAGCTTCACTGATAGTCATTTTTCCGTCAAGTAGGCAACGGGCAACATAAAGCTTGTTTCGTTCATCCTGTGTCATTGATAATATCATCCTTTCATTTTAACCAGGGGGGTGACATTTTCTCAGAAATATTTCAGGGTGACATTATCACAGAACAAACACATTTATTAAAAGATTGGCCTTGACAATCCCGGGCCGTCTTCTTATAATGTTTAGGCAAAGGCTGGGGTAGAATAAGCAAGCACTGCAAAAAGATTTTCTATTTTGCAGTGCTTTAAGTGTAGTTATGGGCTTTTTTGTTTTGTGCTATAAATTGAGGCGCCGTACATATATTATAATGTTATTTTAAAGACAAGGAGATTAGCCTAAAAATGAAAGAGAAAGAAGTTATCCTTACAGTCGAAGGCCTGAAAAAGTTGGAGGATGAGTTGGAACTACTCAAATCGGTGCGGCGTCGGGAGGTTGCGGAGCGGATAAAACAGGCGATCGGGTTCGGGGACATCACTGAAAACTCCGAATACGAAGACGCCAAAAATGACCAGGCTTTTATCGAAGGCCGCATTATAACCCTGGAAAAAATGCTGCGCAACGCCAGGATTATAGACGATGAAAATATCGGCACAGAGGTTGTCGGAGTCGGTTCCACCGTGTTATTGAAGGATTTAGAGTGCAGTGAGGAATTTGAGTATACCATCGTCGGCTCAATCGAAGCGGACCCGTCGAGGAACAAAATTTCAAACGAGTCGCCCGTCGGCAAGGCCATACTCGGCCAGCCCAAGGGGAGTATTGTGGAAGTCAACGTCCCGGCCGGTATGCTTAAATATCAAATCGTAGACATTCTGAGCAAAGCGCTGCATGCGGCCGGCTGATAGGATGTTCATTTGGGGGTAGCAGCATAGTGTCTGACCACAAAGAGACAAACACGCCTTCACCTGGGGTTGAACCGGATCTAAACGAAATGATGCTCGTTCGCCGGGAAAAACTTGCCGAACTCCGGGATGCGGGCAACGAGCCTTACGGGGGCAGATTTGAGCGAACCCACGCGGCCCGTGATATAGTAGAGCGTTTCAGCGAACTCGAAGGTCAGGCGGTGACCATTGCCGGCCGGGTTATTTCTAAAAGGGGAATGGGCAAAGCCTCGTTCGCGCATATTCAGGACGGTTCGGGGCGGGTGCAGATTTATGTCCGCTCCAACGATATCGGGGCCGAGAACTACGAGCTTTTCGGCAAATTGGATATTGGCGACATCATTGGAGTCCACGGTACCATATTTAAAACCAGGACCGGTGAAGTTACCGTGTCCGCGGTGAAATTTGAAATACTGGCGAAATCACTCCGGCCGCTGCCCGAGAAGTGGCACGGCCTGCGCGACGTCGAGCTGCGTTACCGCCAGCGCTATGTGGACCTGATCGTAAACCCGGAGGTAAAAGAGGTCTTTGAGGCCAGGAGCAAAATCGTGCGGGCTTTTCGCAACTACCTGGACCGGCGGGGTTTTCTCGAAGTTGAAACGCCGATGATGCAGCCGGTGGCCGGCGGGGCGGCGGCGCGCCCGTTTATTACCCACCACAACGCTCTGGGCATGGACCTTTTTTTACGCATAGCGCCGGAGCTTTATTTAAAAAGACTCCTGGTGGGCGGCTTTGAAAAAGTGTACGAAATCAACCGCAATTTCCGCAACGAGGGCATTTCGACCA
>JAMCWI010000050.1 GCA_023481335.1 Bacillota bacterium
CAACCAAGAAAGCCCTGGCTCCCAATCCATTAAGTATGGAAAAATCCACCTTCATCTTCCCCCGACCCATGACCTTCATGGCATGAAGTCCGCATACACCTATCTCTGCCAGGGCTTTCTTGGTTGCATTTACTTTATTCATCCGGATAATAGCTATAATTTCTTTCATAAAATCGCCCTCCCCCTCTACAGAGTCTTGGTGCCGCTGCTGATGGTATAGGCCTCCTCCACGGCGGTGACAAAGATTTTACCGTCCCCGAAGGCCCCCTTATCGCCGGTTCTGGCATATTTGGAAATAATGCTAATCACATCATCCTTATCCTTCTCATCTTGAACTACCAGCATCAGCATTTCCTTGGGGATTTCGTCATAAACTACTTCTCCTACCTTAACGCCCCTTTGTTTACCCCTGCCCACAACATCCATCTTGGTCACGGCTGGAAAACCGGCGCTGTTTAACTCAGCCAGGATGATATTGCTTTTTTCCGGTCTGACTATAGCTCTGATCATTAACATATACTTCACTCCTCGTTATTTTTTTAAAATTTGCCTAATCCAGTATGCCGTGGGCCATTAATAATTCTTCCAGGCGGTCCTGGGTCATCGGTTTAGGAATAACAAACATCTCGTTGCCGTCAATATTCTTAGCCAGGGTGCGGTACTCATCAGCCTGGGGCTGGGTGGGATCGAAGTCAATTACGGTTTTCTTATTGATCTCCGCCCTCTGCACCATATTATCCCTAGGCACAAAGTGGATTAATTGGGACCCGAGTTCTTTAGCAAAGGCGGTCAGCAGTTCCAGCTCATTATCAACCTTGCGGCTGTTGCAGATAATTCCGCCTAATCTTACGCCGCCGCTATGAGCGAACTTTTGGACACCCTTTGAAATATTATTGGCGGCATAAAGGGCCATCATTTCACCCGAGGCTACAATATAAATTTCCTGGGCCTTGCCTTCCCGGATGGGCATGGCAAAACCACCGCAGACAACATCACCAAGTACATCGTAGAATACATAGTCCAAATTCGCTGTATAGGCCCCCAGGGACTCCAGCAGGTTAATGGATGTGATGATGCCGCGTCCGGCACAGCCAACCCCCGGTTCCGGGCCGCCTGATTCCACACACAAGGCCCCGCCGTAGCCCGGCAGCAGAACATCCTCTAAATCAATATCCTCACCCTCATCCCTTAAGGTGTCGAGAACTGTTTTCTGACTTAAACCATGGAGCAAGAGCCGGGTGGAATCAGCCTTAGGGTCACATCCCACCACCATAATTTTTTTGCCGGCCTCCGCCAGGGCTGCCACCGTGTTTTGGGTTGTGGTGGACTTGCCGATACCACCTTTGCCGTAAATCGCAATTTGTCTCATAACTAATTCCTCCTGTTTTTGATTTATTAAAAAAGAAGAGGCCACTGCAAACCCCCGGCAGGGATTTACAGCGGCCTCAACGCCCATAGGTACAGCAATGTAAGTTAGCACCGGGGAGGTACATCTTCCTTGTAAAAATAAACAGCGCCGGTTATTATAACCGGCGCCCTCGCCCTTTTTAATTTGATACTACAGTGTATCTTTGAAGTTGTGTTGATTATAGCAGATAAATTTCTGCGATACAATAGGTCTGCCGCATGAATACAGTACACGAAGCATATTCACAATAGTCTGTCCATTGCCTGTTCGAGCGGGGACACAACAATGACAAACCTTAGTAATGTAAATTTTTTTATCTTAGGGAAGACTTTTTTCTTGCTGAGAGTTGCAATCATTGAGACATTTTGTTATTTTTGTAACATCCTTATAGAACGAAACATTTCAAGGAGAGAACGCCGTGAGTGAACCTCAATACGCCAGCCCCTTTGAACGTTTAATTGCCCGCATTATTGATAAAGTCATCATCACACTGCCCGTTTATTTGTGGTTTGGCTTTCAAAGCAATCAAGTCATCATCGAAACCATTGCCGGCGGCATTTTGCTGGTGGCCATTGTTCTTTTAAACGTTGTTTGGGACGGTCAAACCGTTGGTAAAAAGGCCATGAAAATTCGCATTCAGTCCAACCAGAACAAAAAACTGCACGCGGGCCATTACCTGCTGCGGGAATTCGCCTTTACCCTTTACCCCTTTTATCTAATGACCCAGCCCATTATACAAACCAGCTGGTTATTCTGGATGTTGAGCACCATTGTTTTAATCCTCATGTACGGCAGGGGAATCCATGATTTCGCTGCCAGAACCATTGTTGTAAGGACACAGCCGAAACCTGTTCCAGAGTCCTAGGGTATCCCCCTTACAGGTAATTCTTGGCATTTAACATCGCCTGGTACTGTGTCATCAAGGTTCCTGTGAACAGCCCCGGTTTACCGTCCCCTGGGATGCTGTCTCCCACCCGGGTGACCGGCATGATCCCAAATAACGAGTTGGTCAGGAATATTTCGGAAGCCGCCGATAAATCATTTTCCGTGACCGTTCCTACTTTCACAGGCAGCTTTCCTCGCCCGGCCAGTTTAATGACAACTTCCCTGGTAACCCCCGGCAGCAAGCCTTCTCGAATGCCGGGGGTTATGATTTTATTATTCTTTACGATAAAGAGATTGCTGACGGTTCCCTCACATAAGCGGCCCTTTGTATTATGAAAGATCCCCTCAAACCAGCCGCTCTTGCGGGCCTGCTCTCTGGCCAGTATATTTTCCAAATAGTTTGTTGTTTTGTGTCTGACCAGACTGGATTTTTCATTTTTGGCCAGGTTTAATAAACCAATGGTTACCCCTGTTTTATAGAGGGACTCCGGGTACGGCAGCCCTGGCTGAAAACTTAAAACCACACGGGCAGCTATTTTTTCTTGACCGGTCAGCGGTTCCTTTCCCAGCAGGCTTATTTTTAATCTTCCCCCGGGCCCTTGGCTTTCGCCCACCAGGTTTCGCACCCACCGGGTAACATCCGCTTCCTCCGGCATAACCAAACGTAAAAACTCTGCCGACGAGCGCATTCTTTCCAAATGCCTCTCCAGGAACACCGGCCTTTGGCCCAAAACCAGAATGGTTTCGAACAGACCGTAGCCGTAGGCGCATCCCCAATCCAGGGGAGAAATGCCGTTCTTTTTTAGCGGAACTCCGTCAACCAACATATGGTCCATGGTAGATGCTCCCCTCGTATTGAAGTGCCCTTAAGAGTGCCCTTGCCTTGTCCAGGGTTTCATAATATTCCGCCTCGGGGTTTGATTGGGCGGTTATGCCGCCGCCCACTTGGAAGTAATAGGTTCCCTGCACTTTGACAATGGTGCGGATGACAATATTGAGATCCGCCCTGCCGTCAAACCCGATATAACCAAGG
>JAMCWI010000076.1 GCA_023481335.1 Bacillota bacterium
TGTTTATGTTACCATAACCGCCCTTTCAAGCCTATGCGAAAAGGCCATTTATACTGTATACAAAGAATAATTCTGTATGCCTTAATTTTGTGCCAATTATTTCATTTTCCTTGACATATCTATTGTTTTCTTTTTGCTAAGTTTGTCTAATTCATTGTACGGTTAATGTTGTACAGGTTTGGTTTATGTGTAAGATATTGTGCATAATTACGCAGGAAAGAACCGGGGCTTTTGATTGTTTTGTTTCAATAAAAAAAGGGTTGTTTCCATTCAATTCTATGGAAACAACCCCCAATAGAACATGTACTTTTCTAAAGTTTTTCTTTTAACAGCTTATTAACCAGATCGGGGTTTGCTTTGCCCCGGGTGGCTTTCATCACTTGTCCCACCAGAAAACCGATGGCCTGGGTTTTGCCTGCCTGGTAATCCTGTACGGATTTAGGATTGGCGGCAATCACTTCATCCACCACTGCGGCAATGGCGCCCTCGTCGGAAATTTGCACCAATCCCTTTTCTTTTACAATGGTTTCGGGATCCTTGCCGGAGTCGAACATTTCTTCAAAGACGGTTTTGGCAATCTTGCCGCTGATGGTTCCTTTATCCATCAACTTAAGCATTTCTGCCAACTGAATCGGCTTAATTTTGCACTGGGTAATCTCCATGCCGCCGGCGTTTAAAAGGCGGGTCATTTCCCCCATCATCCAGTTGCTTACGGCCTTGGGCGTGGGGTATTGCTCAATCACTTGCTCAAAGTAATCGGACATTTCCTTGGTTAAGGTTAAAATGGCTGCATCGTACTCCGGCAGGCCAAATTCTTGAATATATCTGGTGCGCCTTTCGTCCGGCAGTTCCGGCAAAGATTCCCTGATGAACTCAATCCACCGGTTGTCCAGCACCAGCGGCACCAAATCCGGGTCCGGGAGGTAGCGGTAGTCGTGGGCCTGTTCTTTGCTGCGCATGGATACCGTGATCCCTTTGGCCTCGTCCCAGGTGCGGGTCTCCTGGATGACCCTGCCGCCGGACTCCAGCACGCCCATTTGCCTTTCAATCTCAAACTCCGCGGCCTTTTGCAACGCCCGGAAAGAGTTGAGGTTTTTTATTTCCGCCTTGGTGCCAAACTCCTTTTGCCCCACAGGCCGCAAGGATATATTGACGTCGCAGCGCAGGCTGCCCTCCTCCATGCGGCAGTCGGAAACGCCGGTGTATTGAATAACGGCCTTTAGCTTTTCCACATAGGCCCGGGCTTCCTCCGGCGACCGCATATCCGGTTCTGAAACGATCTCAATTAAGGGCACTCCGGTGCGGTTGTAGTCCACCAGGGAATAGGGCGTGGTGACGATATTCCCCTGGTGCACCAGTTTTCCTGCATCCTCTTCCATGTGCAGGCGGGTGATGCCAATGCGCTTGGTTTGGCCGTCCACCTCAATATCCAAATAGCCCTGTTCGGCAATGGGCAGGTCATATTGAGAGATTTGATAGTTTTTCGGCAGGTCCGGGTAATAGTAATTTTTGCGGTCAAACTTGGAAAAGTCGGCCACTTGACAGTTAAGGGCCAGACCGGCTCTCACGGCATATTCCACGACTTTTTTGTTTAATACCGGCAGGGTGCCGGGCAGGCCCAGACATACCGGGCAGGTGTGATGGTTGGGATCGCCGCCGAATTCTGTGGTGGAGTTGCAAAAAATTTTGGTGTTGGTCTTCAACTCCACGTGTACTTCAATGCCGATGACGGTTTCATAGGATTGTGTCATTGCGCGCCACCCCCAATAACAGGCCGCAGCCCGGTGAAATCGGTGTTTTGCTCCAGGGTGTAGGCCACCCGCAACAGGGTGCCCTCTGCAAAGGCTTTGCCCATCAGCTGCAGTCCCACCGGCAGGTTATCGGCCAGTCCGCAGGGCATGGACAGGGCGGGTATCCCTGCCAGGTTCACCGGGATGGTGCAAACATCCTGTAGATACATTTGAATGGGATCATCCACCATTTCTCCGATTTTAAAGGCGGTGGAGGGTGAAGTGGGACTTAAAAGAACATCATATTTTTCAAAGGCCTTGTCAAAATCCTGTTTAATGAGGGTACGCACCTTAAGGGCCTTGAGGTAATAGGCATCGTAATAGCCGGCGGATAATGAATAGGTGCCCAGCATGATGCGGCGCTTGACCTCATCGCCAAAACCCTGGCTGCGGCTGCGCATGAACATATCCACCAGATCCCGGGCATCTTCCACCCGCAGACCGTAGCGCACCCCGTCGTACCTGGCCAGGTTGGAGCTTGCTTCGGCGGTGGCAATGAGATAATAAGCCGGCATGGCGAATTCCGTATGGGGCATGTTGGTTTCCTCCACATAGGCTCCCAGCTCGGTTAGTTTTTTAATGGCTTCCTTGATCCGTTCCTTAACCGGTGGGGCGATGCCGTCGGCCATGTATTCCCTGGGCACGCCGATTTTCATGCCCTTAATGTCGTTAACCAAATGTTGGGTAAAGTCGGGCTGCCGGATATTGGCGGAAGTGCTGTCCAGGGGATCGTGGCCGCAGATGACATTCAGCATGTGAGCCATATCGGTAACATCCTTGGTAAAGGGACCGATTTGATCCAGGGAGGAGGCATAGGCCACCAGCCCGTAGCGGGAAACGCCGCCGTAGGTAGGTTTCATGCCCACAACACCGCAGAAGGCGGCCGGTTGGCGTATGGAGCCCCCGGTATCCGAACCCAGGGAAACAATGGCTTCTCCGGCTGCCACCGCCGCAGCGGAACCGCCGCTGGAGCCGCCGGGCACCCGGTTGATATCCCAGGGGTTACGGGTTATATGAAAGCCGGAATTCTCGTTGGAAGAACCCATGGCAAATTCGTCCATGTTGGTTTTGCCCACCAGCACCATGTCTGCATTGTGCAGCTTGGACACAGCGGTGGCGGTGTAAGGGGGAATAAAATTATGCAGTATCTTGGAAGCACAGGAGGTACGGATACCCTCTGTGCACATGTTGTCTTTAACGGCAACCGGGATGCCTGCCAAGGGGGCAATAGGCTCACCGGCGGCAATTTTCTCGTCCACCTGCCGGGCCTTTGCCTCGGCATGTTCCCGGGTAATGGTTAGATAGGACTTTACTTTATCTTCCACCTCTTCGATGCGCTGGTAAACTGCCGCGGTGATTTCCGAGGCGGAGATTTCTTTTTTCACCAGCATGTCATGAAGTTGGCGGGCTGTCCGCTGAAAGAGATCCAAAATTTTCCCTCCTTGATGAGAGGTGAGAAGTGAGCAGTTAGAAGTGAGAAATCCCGTGACAACCTTGATCTATCTCATATCTAACCTATGACTTCCAACCTTTCTTGTTAAACGATTTTGGGTACTTTGAAAAAGTTTTCTTCCCGGTCCGGGGCGTTGGCCAGGGCTTTTTCCGGGTCCATATGTTCCCCTGCCCGGTCTTCCCGGAAGACGTTTTGGATGGGCAGTACGTGGGCCGTAGGAGGCACGCCGTCGGTGTTCAATTCCTGCAAAGCCCGGGCTGCGTCCAGGATTTTATTTAATTGCCGGGTGTACAACTCTCTTTCCTCTTCACTTAATTCCAAACGGGCCAGCAGGGCCACATGTTCCACATCTTGTTTGCTAATCAACCAAGTACACCTTCCTTTGCTTAAAACTGACAATATTATACCAAAGTTTGCTAAACCGGCGCAACTTGACCAAGTATTATCGATTCTTTGCCGGTTGCATCATTGTTCCGGTGTTTTTGGGGTACGATAATGATGATAAATACTGCCTGTTATTAAAGGAGGAGCATCCATGCACACCAAAAGAGCCATTTGTACCGATAAAGCACCGGCCGCCATTGGCCCCTATTCCCAGGCCATTGCTTTCGGCCCCCTCATTTTTACCTCGGGACAAATCCCCATTGACCCCGCCGGCGGCACCATTGTCACCGGGGACATTCAGGAGCAGACCCGGCGTTCCCTGGAGAATGTCAAAGCCATTTTGGAAGCCGCCGGGGCCAGGCTGGACCAGGTGGTTAAAACCACCGTGTTTGTTAAGGACATGAATGATTTTGAAAAAATCAACGAGGTTTATGCGGAGTATTTCCCCTGCCCCGCCCCGGCCCGTTCCCTGGTGCAAGTGGCCCGGCTGCCCCGGGATGTGGGCGTGGAAATCGAGGTCATTGCTGCACCCGGGCACGGGCACGGCCATGGCCATGGGCACGGTCAAGGGCACCAGGGTTCCGCCGGTGGCGGCTGCGGCTGCGGAGGTTAGAGTTTCGTCAAACAAGGGACATGCCTCGTTTATTGGGCATGTCCTAAATTTAATACTTGGTGCTCACTCTTCGCGTTCAACCGGAAAGATTATTTGCCCCAGGATTTCTCGGGCTCTTTCGGTACTTTGATAACCTGGCCAACGTGCAAACGGGTACCCTTGTGAATAAAATTGATCTCCGCCAACTTGCCGGCAAAAACTTCCGTCCCATAATATTTTTTTGAAATCAGGGCAAAATTCTCTCCCGCTTGGATATGATGATAAATTAAGCTTCCTCCCTGAATTGCAGGCTGATTTGTTGGCTGCTGCTTAAACCGTTCAAATTCTAAGTTTTTTTGTTCCAATTCCTTTTTCAACCTGTCGTTCTCCGTTTGCAGTTGTACAACATCTCTGTTTAACTGATCCCTGTGCTGCTTCAGGTCCCAGCTAAGTCCAACGATAGCGACCAGAAGCAGCGAAAACCCCAGGATGAAAATCATCAACAGCTTATCGCCAAACAGTGAAGGGTGTATTTTACGAAAAGGCCGGGAGTGTTTCTTCAGTAATACCTCCTTCTCCAATTCACTGATACTTTTTCCTTCAAACTTCCGCAGGTTAATGTTACTCACGTCCCTCTCGGCTCCATCTTATTTTCAGTTTAGTATTACGGGCCTTTCCTGTAATCCAAAGATTCAATAATGCGCTGCTCACCCTTTTCCTCTGCAAACATAGTCTGCTCAGGTATCCCACAGGAAAGAAGCCTTTTATCATAGCCTTTGAATCTCCAAAACCCTTTCATAAAAGGGTTCCCCAATGTAAAAAATCTTTACTTTATCGTTGGGCTCTATGGAGCTGATTTCTTCCCCTTCTTTGTCCACCAGCCGTCCAAAATCCCAGCCCCAGAAGTGGTCGGGCACATACTTTTTGCTGCTGCCGCTGCCCTTTTTCTTTAGATACAGTGCCCTGTCAATGCGGTCCACTTCGCCGGTGAGGTTTTTAACGTCCAAGAGGGTCAGGGTCTTGACGGTTCCATTGGAGGTTAAGCCCAGTTTGACAAACTGGCCTGCTTTCAATTTTTTCAGCAGATCCCCGCTGGTCTTGCTCTTGGATTTTTCATCGGTGATTTCGGCATCCCAGGCAATGGGGTAATCCACTTCCTCACAGAGCAGGTCCTTAACTGTTAAAATCACCGGTTCCCCCTCGGCATGACGGAGGTAGCTGGCGTAGGTATCCCTCTGTACCGGGGAGAAATTTCTTCTTTCCAGCAGATCAAGGTATGCCAGTTTTCTCTTGCTGTCCAAAATCCCCGTTACCCGGTGGTTGATTAGTTGCTGCAGCGGCATGGGGTGCCCCAGCCAGTAGGCTTTGCAGTTGGCGGCGGCAACAATTTTTTGGCTGCCCTTGAGGGAAGTCAACTGGATTTCCAGGCCGTTCTTTCCCTGGGAAACCCCGGAGACCCAGCCTTCAACCTTTCTTTTGGCGTCCACCTTCAGCCAACCCTGGTCGTACAGTTTTGTCAGAACCGCGGCCATTTCCCCTCTGGATACCTGCCCCAGGGGGCGAAAATTGCCGTCCGGGTAGACCGATAAGATACCGCTTGTAATAACGGACTGGATGGCTGAAAGGGTGCCCGGCGGGACAGTTTTGCTGTCTGTAAAGGAAACGCTGCCGGTGGGTGGGGGCAGATAGAGCGATCTGGCCAGGAGCACCGCCAACTGCCCACGATTGATGGGTCGGTCGTGCCGAAAGTTCTTTAACAGGTCATCCGGGACAAATCTTTGCTGCACTGCAAAATCCATCTGGTTTTGCCCAAGGGGAACCGGGTAGGCGCTGGGGAGGGCACTTTTGGGGCGTTTCAATTTGGCAATTTGCTCACTGAAGCCCGCGCTGTTCAAAACCAGTTGAATGGCCTCCAGGCTGGTAACGGGTTGATTGGGCCGGAAGGTTTGGTCGGGAAATCCCTTGTCCAACCCGAGGGCATTGACCTTTTCAATGGATTGCTTGGCCCAATGGCCTTTGATATCTGTGAAATCCGTTTCCGCAGCAGGGCTGCCCACCGCCCAGGCGGTACCGGGCAGCAAAAGAAATCCGGCCAGTACAATCAGTATCCACCATTTATAGAAAAATTGCATATTACTGCTCCTTTTTTATATCCACAAACTTCATCATAACGCCTTTGTCGGTGGAAAGGAAAATACTCCCGTCCTTCAACATAACGGGTGCCCGGGTAATGGCATCCTTTTCATCTTTGCCGGTGTCGATCATGATGCCGCCGTCTTTGTGTAAAGTCTGGCCGGTGGTTTTATCGATCTCTTTGTCCCAGATTAACCTGCCGGCAAAGCTGACACAAAAGAGCCTGCCATCGGTACTGCCTGCATAGAGGCGTTGTTTTTGATCGTCCACCGCCACACCGGATGCCGCATTGAGCAGCGGCAAATCCCAGCGCAGGGTGCCGTCTTTGATGTTGAGGGAAAACAATTTCTGTTTACCGCAGAAGAAAAGGGTGTTATCGGTCGAAAAAGTGATGCCGGTGAGGTCGTTGGCCTTTACGGAATAGACCCAGCGTTCCTTGCCGGTTTCCCGATCCAGGCATTGAATTTTAGCGGAAGTGTTACTTTCCAGCCGGGCGGGGTTGGTAACCACATATAAATGTCCGTCCGGCCCGAAGGTCATTCGGATATTCAGAATGTCGCCCAATCCCTTGTGCCAGACCCGTTCCCCTTGGTGATCCATGGCTCGCAGGCTGTAACCTTCATCTTTGTTGCCGGTGCAGACATAAACCACCTCTTGGTCGCCCATGGCGGCCACCACATTTTTCTCATCGGAATAACGCCACTTGAAATTCTTTTGGGGCTCCAAGGCATAAAAACCGTCGGCCACTCCCAGGTAGATCAGCCCTTGAGGTCCCGTGGCAACCACCCCGCTGCTTTTGCTTCCCTGGGGTTTGGGGTAGATGCGGTAAAGCCAGGTGACACTGCCGTTGGGCTTCATTTGCTGAATACCGTCCACCCCAGTGGCGTAAACCGTACCGTTGTCCACCAGCAACGGTTCGGTAATTTTACCGCCCAGATCCATTTTCCTCTCCCACAGTTTGGTCCCATTATGCAGGTCGTAACAAACAATTTTATTGCCCACCGGGCAGTAGAGCAGTCCGTTGTCCGTAATGGTGACATCGGCGGATAGTTTCCCTGCTTTTAACTCCAGCCATTTCATCTGGCCATAGGGATAGACCGTATAGCCGGCTTCTGCCGGACTGACAATCATGATAAGGCAAAATGTTATCAGTACAAACAAAGAAACAAGTCTCATCAATAACCCTCCTGGCCAATACTTCTTGATTATAGTTGAAAAAACCTTCCCCAGGGGTGCATTTTTACGATTCAGGCAAAAGGTGCTTATTGAGGTTATCGACCGGCAATAAGGCAGTCTTTAAATAAAAGGCTCTGTTATCGTTGATTGTTGATATTTTATCTTTAACAGAGCCAAATAAAAAATCCCCGGTTTTGTTGACCGGGGAGGCAGGTTAATGGTTTTTGAGCAGTGCGATAAAATCTTCTTCCTGCAGGACGGCAACACCCAACTGCCGGGCCTTTTCATATTTGGAGCCGGGGCTTTCTCCCACTACTACGTAGTCGGTTTTTTTGCTGACGCTGCCGGAAACTTTGCCGCCCAGCTTTTCAATGGCTGCCTGGGCTTCCTGACGGGAAAACTGCTCCAGGGTGCCGGTTACCACAAAGGTTTTACCGGCCAGGGGTTGCGTGGCGGGGTCCGGCTGTACCTTTTCTTCCCGCATGTTGAGGCCGGCCCCGGCCAGTCGCTCAACCAGCCGTTGATTTTCCGGCCGGGAGAAATAATCCACCACGCTCTCGGCAATTTTCGGCCCGATCTCCGGGATACCTGTCAGCTCTTCCACCGTTGCTGCCATGATGGCCTGCAGGGAGCCAAATTGTTGGGCCAGGATTTTGGTTGCCCGCTCACCCACATGGCGAATGCCCAGGCCGAACAGAAGCCGGGCCAGGGAGTTGTTTTTACTGGCCTCGATGGCGTCCAGCAGGTTTTGTGAGGAACGGGCGCCCATGCGCTCCAGCTTGATTAAATCTTCATAGCGCAAACTGTACAAATCAGCCGGGTCTTTAACCAGGCCTGCCTTGATCAGCTGGGTGACGATGCTTTCTCCCAGGCCCAGGATGTCCATAGCCCCCCGGGAAACGAAATGTATAACCCCCTCCCGGGAAATGGCCGGGCAGTTCTGGTTGGTGCAGCGGTGGGCCGCCTCTCCCGGTATCCGCACCACCGGGGCATCACACTCGGGGCATGTGCCGGGCATGGTAAAGACTTTTTCTGCACCGGTTCGCTGCTCCGGAAAGACCTGCACCACTTCCGGGATAATATCCCCGGCCTTTTGTACCAGGGCCTTGTCCCCGATGCGAATGTCTTTATGAAGGATGATATCCTCATTATGTAAAGTAGCTTTGCTCACTGTGGTGCCCGCCAACTGCACCGGTTCCAGGATGGCGGTGGGGGTCAGCACCCCCGTACGTCCTACGCGCAGAATAATGTCCTTGATGGTGCTCACAGCCTGCTCCGCCGGAAATTTATAAGCAATGGCCCAGCGGGGGCTTTTCAGGGTGGCCCCCAGCCGCCGCTGCTGATCCAGGGAGTTGACTTTAATCACCAGACCGTCAATGGCGTAGGGCAGGTCAAAACGTTGATCCTGCCATTTTTCACAGTACTCGATAACCTGGCCGATATCCTGACAAACCTTGTACTGCTGGTTCACCCGGCATCCCAGCCGCTTCAGCCAGGCCAGACCTGCGGCATGGCTGCCGGGGTCGAAGCCCTCCAGATGGCCGATGGCATACATATAAATACTAAGATTGCGGGAGGCGGTCACCCTGGGGTCCAGCTGCCTCAAGCTGCCTGCCGCCGCATTGCGGGGGTTGGCAAAAAGCTGTTCTCCGGCCTCTTCCCTGGCCTCATTGAGGCGGGCAAAGGAATCCTTTGGCATATAGGCTTCCCCCCGCACCTCAACGAAAGGAACCGCCTCCTTTAAACGCAGGGGAATGGCCTTGACGGTACGCAAATTGCCGGTAATGTCCTCGCCGTATTCGCCGTCTCCCCGGGTGGCTCCCCTTACCAGCAGTCCGTTCTCGTACCAGAGGGAAACGGCCAACCCGTCAATCTTCAGTTCCACCACATACTCTACTGCTTCGCCGGGCAAATTGGTCCGTACCCGGCGGTCGAATTCCCTTAAATCACCCTCACCGAAGGCGTTACCCAGGCTCAGCATGGGAAGCCGGTGGGCAACGGCCTGAAAACCCTGCTGCACCTGTCCTCCCACCCGCTGGGTGGGGGAATCCGGTGTCACAATTTCCGGGTGAGCCGCCTCCAACTGCACCAATTCCTGCATCAGCCGGTCGTATTGGGCATCGGTGAGGCTGGGTTTATCCAATACATAATAAAGGTGATTATGTTGTTCAATCTCCCGGCGCAGTTCTTCCACCCTGGCCGTCATTTCCGTGGTCATCTCCGACACAATATTCCCTCCTGCTCCCAATTCAAGTGGGGACGGTTCTTGACTTGAATTCTCTGCTAAAAGCCGCCCCTGGCAATAATTTCTGCCACGTATTTTATGATTAAAGCCGCCGGTATAAAGAAAAGCTGTGCCAGTATGGTTCCCAGTAAGCGGGTAAGGGCTAGATAGAAAGACATTTGCTTAATATCCTTTTCCGGTCTTTCCCCCCGCAGGGCCTGGTCGGTAATGCTTGCGGCAGTTGGATCCACCACGGTGGCAAATAATAAGGTGGCAATGCCGTTGATAATGCCGGAGAGAAATGCTACCGTGGTACGAAATTCGGGAAATAACGCACAGGCATAGACCGCCGAAAGAACTGAGGTGGTAAAAATGCCGGTGATAATGATATTTAAGACGAGAAATTTTCTGGGGATGGTTAGCTTCTCCGAAATGGCCTGTTTAAAAAACTGCCGGTTGGGAATGCGCACTGCGGATTTCGCCATCCGGGCCACCTTGAACGGTGAGAAAAATACCATGCCGATCATTTTGGGTACCGATTTCACCTGTAAAAAGACGTCTATTCCTTTAATGAAAAAGGTAATAAATGTGGGGATAAAGATCGCTCCCACCAGCGTACCCACTGTGGCTCCCAGTATGATGGTACGGATTTGGTGATCCAAAACCACCAGTTCCTGCTGATAAACAGGGCTGTTTAGCAGGTTCACAGCGGAACCGGCTGCCTGCATGCCCCGATCAATGGCCAGGTCGATGATGGAACCCAGCAAGGGAGCCTGCAGCATGTTGGCTGTCTGGGCCACTAAAAAGATGACATTAAACAGGGAATAAGCCGTGGCCAGGCGCTTGGTTATGACTCCCGCCGGCCGAACTGCATAAATCAACGTATTAATCAAATGTATGATGGCGGTTAAAACCACCACTGCCATTAAGCGGTCCATTTTCTTCCTCCGCCATTAGTGTTGCCAGTTTATACCTTTTCTAGTGGTGCGAACTGGGCGATCAGGGTTTTTAAGCCCTGCTCCGGGAAAGCTACGGTGAGTTCGGCATCGCCGCCCTCTCCCTTCACCTTAACGATGACCCCTTCCCCCCATTTGCGGTGGCGTACCCTGTCGCCCAGCAGGAATGTGCCGGGGGCTGCCGCAGGTTGGGCACCCAGGGTGGGCTTGCCGGTTAGTCCCACACCGGAAGCCACTGGTTTCTTGGAGGGTCTATGATCGTTGGTCAGCTCCGCCGGAATCTCATCCAAAAACCTGGATTTGGGGTTCATGTTGGTGCGGCCAAAGAGTGTCCTTTCCCAGCAATGGGTTAAATGAAGCTCCTCCTCTGCCCGGGTAATCCCCACATAGGCCAGGCGGCGTTCCTCTTCCAATTCCTCTTGATCGTACAGCGCCCGGCTGTGGGGGAAGACCCCCTCCTCCATGCCGGTTAAAAATACCACCGGGAACTCCAATCCTTTGGCGCTATGAAGGGTCATCAGCACCACCTGGTCCGCTGATGGGTCATGCCTGTCCAGGTCAGTGACCAGGGAAATGGTGGAGAGGAAATCCTCGAGACCTGCTTCCTCAGCTTGCTGCTTGTCAAACTCCTTGGTGACCGAAAGAAATTCCTGCAGGTTCTCCAGCCGGGTTCTGGCTTCCACGGTGTCCTCCGCCTCCAATTCCGCCCGGTAGCCGGTTCGGCTGAGGACCTCCTCGGTAATTTCCGTCACGGAAAGAAATTCCGCTTGCTTTCTTAGGCTCTCTATGAGATCTGCCAGCAGACTGCACTGCTTGCGGGCTTTGGCCGGAATGCCCGGTATGTCCTCCGCCATGGATAAGGTCTCTAATAGGCTGCGGTCCTGCTCCAGGGCAAAGTTTGTAATTTTTTCCAAGGAAGCGGCTCCGATGCCCCGTTTGGGAACATTGATAATGCGGAACAGGCTCTGGCCGTCCGCCGGGTTGACAATGACCCTCAGGTAAGCCAGCAGGTCTTTGATTTCCTTGCGGTCATAGAACTTCAGTCCGCCAAAAATGGTATAAGGGATGCCCAGGCGCAGGAAAACTTCTTCAAAAACCCGTGATTGCGCGTGGGTCCGGTAGAGAACCACCATTTCACGGTACTTTCGATTGCGGGAAAAGCGCAGGTCCTTAATCTTGTCTGCCAAATAGTGGGCCTCAAACCGCTCGCTTTCCGCCCGGTAAACATGAATGAGCGGCCCGTTCCCTTTGGCGGTCCAGAGTTTCATGTCCTTGGCTTCCATGTTGTTCTTAATGACGGCGTTGGCCGCCTCCAGAATGTTGCCGGTGGAACGGTAGTTTTGTTCCAGCTTCACCACTTTGGCCTCGGGGTAATCCCGCTCAAAACTCAAAATATTATTGATATCCGCGCCCCGCCACTTGTAAATGGATTGGTTGGGATCCCCCACCACGCAGATGTTGCGGTGACGTTCCGCCAGCATGGTGACGAGGACGTACTGAGTATGGTTGGTGTCCTGGTACTCATCCACCAGGATGTATTTAAACTTGGTCTGGTAGAACCCCAGCACATGGGGGTTTTCCTTAAACAACCGCACCGTGAGCATTAGTAAATCATCAAAGTCCACGGCATTGTTTTTAAACAGCTTATCCTGGTACAACCGGTAAACCCGCCCGGCCACCTGTTCGAAGTAGTCAAAGGCCTGCCGCTCATACTGGTCCGGTGTCATGAGTTTATTCTTGGCCCCGGAAATGACCCCCAGCTGGTTCTGGCCGTGAAACCGCTTTTCATCAATCTCCAGTTCCTTCAGGCATTCCTTGATTAAGGTTTGCTGGTCGGCATCATCGTAAATAGAGAAGTTGGAGCCGTAACCCAGGGCTTGGATTTCCCTTCTAAGAATGCGCAGGCAGGCGCTGTGGAAGGTGGTGACCCACAGGTCTTTGGCCGCTTCCGGCACCAGGTTTTCCACCCTGTTTCTCATCTCTGCCGCCGCTTTATTGGTAAAGGTGATGGCCAGTATGTTATAAGGAGGAACCCCCTGGCTCAGGATTTTGGCAATCCGGTGGGTTAACACCCGGGTTTTACCTGAGCCTGCCCCGGCCAGAACCAGCAGGGGGCCTTCGGTATGCTGCACCGCCTCTGCCTGGGCGGGATTAAGATTCGCTAAAATGTCCATAATTTCCTCCGTTTGGAAAAATATAAGAAAACACCCTACATTATATCATATATTCGGGGTAAAAAATAAAAAAGAGAAACCTATGTAGGCAGTAAATGTAAACGGGAGGACTTTATTGTCCTCCCCCCAAACTTGGTTGCTATTTTCTTCTTTTAGCCAACTGCTGATAAATTTCCTCAACGGCGACCCCCTGGTTGGCCAGCAGCACCAGCAGGTGGTAAATGAGGTCGGCGGACTCGTAAACCAGTTCTTCCTTGCTGTTCTTGGCCCCGATAATCACCTCGGCGCATTCTTCTCCCACCTTTTTGCATATCTTATCGATCCCTTTGTCAAAAAGATAAGTGGTGTAGGAGCCTTCGAGCCTTTCTGCCTTGCGGCTGAGGATTACCTGATACAGCTCATCAATAACGGCAGGTCCGGCGGAAACCTCGGCCTGGGACACCTGTCCGTATACATTGGAGGGGTCAAACTGCTTTTCCCCCTCAACCACCACCGAACCGTCCTGCTGCACCTTATTATGAAAACAGGAACGATAGCCCTCGTGGCAGGCAGCACCGCCCACCTGTTCCGCCAACACCAGCAGGGTGTCCGCATCGCAGTCATAGTAAAAACCCTTCACCCTTTGAACATGGCCGGAGGTTTCACCCTTCTTCCACATTTTCTGCCTGCTGCGGCTGTAAAACCAGGCTTCTCCGGTGCCAAGGGTCTTCTTCACCGCCTCCCGGTTCATCCAGGCCATCATCAAAACTTCATTCGTACTAACATCCTGAACAATGGCGGGGATCAACCCCGCTTCGTTAAACTTGAGCGTCTCTATGTTAAACTGCATGTTATCACTCCCAAATTATCCCAAAAGGGGTCAGACCCCCTGACGGGGATGCCCCGTTGTTTTAGGTATTCTTTAGTTTGGCGGATGGTATATTCACCGAAGTGGAAGATGGAGGCGGCCAGGGCTGCGTCGGCCATGCCTTCGGTGAGGCCCTGGGCCATGTGTTCCAGGTTGCCTACGCCGCCGGAGGCGATGACCGGGATTTTGACATGCCGGGCGATGGTGCCGGTGAGGGCCAGGTCGAAGCCCTCTTTGGTACCGTCCCGATCCATGCTGGTGAGCAGGATTTCACCGGCACCCAGTTCTTCCGCTTTAACGGCCCATTCCACTGCATCCAGTCCGGTGGGGGTGCGGCCTCCGTGAATGTAGACTTCCCATTTTTCCGGGGCCACCTGCCGGGCGTCAATGGCTACCACAATACACTGGCTGCCAAATTTGCTGGCTCCCTCGGAAATCACCTGAGGATTTTTGATGGCGGCGGTGTTAATGCCGATTTTATCCGCCCCGGCCTTTAACATCAACCGCATGTCGTCCACGGTGCGGATGCCGCCGCCTACGGTAAAGGGAATGAACACCTCTTCGGCGGTCCGGCGCACCACGTCCAACATGGTGGCCCGGCCGTCGGAGGAAGCGGTGATATCGAGAAAGACAATCTCGTCGGCACCCTCCCGGTCGTATAACGCCGCCAGTTCCACCGGGTCACCGGCGTCTCTTAGATTAACAAAGTTCGTGCCCTTTACCACCCTGCCGCCGGTAACATCCAGGCAGGGGATAATTCTTTTCATCAGCATGGTGCATCCTCCCCCCTGGCAATGGCCAGAGCCTCCGGCAGACGAACGGCCCCGGAATAAAGGGCCTTGCCCAGGATGGCCCCCTCTACCCCGTCCTTCTCCAATACCTTCAAAGCCCGGATATCCTCCAGGGAAGACACCCCGCCGGAAGCAATCACTTTGAGGCCGCTGGCCCTGGCCAGTTCGCCGGTGGCTGCCAGGTTGGGACCGATCAGTTTGCCGTCCCGCTGAATATCCGTAAAGACAATCCGTGTAATGCCTTGTTCTTTGACTTCCTGGGCCAGTTCCAGGGCGGTTTTCTCCACCGTCTCACCCCAGCCCTGGATGGCTACCCTGCCGTCCCGGGCATCGATGCCCACCAGCACCTGTTCACCATATTTTCGGCAGGCTTCCGCCACCAGCGCCGGCCTTAAAATGGCGGCACTGCCCAGGATAACCCGGTTTACTCCCAGGGAAAGCAAATCCTCAAGGGTTTCCATGTCCCGGATACCGCCGCCCACCTGCACCGGCACATTCACAGCCTGGACGATTTGGGCAATGGATTGACGGTTGCGGGGCTGCCCGGCAAAGGCGCCGTCCAGATCCACTACGTGAATAAAGGCCGCCCCCTGCTCCTGCCAGGCACTGGCGGTGCTGCCGGGGTCATGGGAGTAAACCGTGGCGCTGTCCATGCGGCCTTCAATCAGGCGGACGCATTGGCCTTCTTTTAAGTCAATGGCGGGAAACAGGATCATGACTTCACCAGCTTTCCAAAGTTTTCAAGAATGCGAAGCCCCAGGGTGCTGCTTTTTTCCGGGTGGAATTGAATGCCGAAAACATTTCGACGGCCCACCACCGAGGCGAATTTAAACCCATACTCGGTCAGCGTCAGGGCCAACTCCGGGTCAGTGGGGGAAACGTAATAGGAATGAACAAAATAAAAGGCCGAGCCGTCGGGAATTCCCTCCAGCAACGGAGAAGGTTTGCTGATTTCCACCTGATTCCAGCCCATGTGGGGTACTTTCAAGTCTCCCCCGGGGAAGCGCTTGACGGAGCCCGGTAAAATCCCCAACCCCCGGGTGGTGCCAAACTCCTCGCTGGACTCAAAAAGCAGCTGCTGTCCCAGGCAGATGCCCATCAAGGGCTTGCCGGAGTCCACCGCCCGCGTGATGGCCTCAATCATGCCGGCCTTTTTTAAATTATCCATGGCGTCCGCAAAGGCGCCAACGCCGGGCAGCACCACCGCCGGGGCTGCATCCACAGCGGCCGGGTCCTGTACGATCTCCGCCTGGCAGCCCACCTGTTGAAATGCCTTTTGCACGCTGCGCAAATTGCCCATGCCGTAATCAATGATAGCGATCATTTACAACACCCCCTTGGTGGAAGGGATGCCTGACAGACGTTCATCTTTGGCCAAAGCCTGGCGCAGGGCACGCCCCAGTGCCTTGAAGGCTCCCTCAATAATATGGTGGGTATTGCGTCCGCTCAGCATCCGCACATGCAGCGTGATGCCGCCGTTGAGGGCTAACGCCCGGAAAAATTCTTCCACCAGTTCGGTGTCAAAGGTCCCTACTTTGGCTGACGGCAACGGCAACTCAAACTCCAGGTGCCCCCTGCCGCTGATGTCCAGAGCCACCAGGATGAGGGCTTCGTCCATGGGGATTATGGCATGGCCGTAGCGGTTGATTCCCTGTTTGTCACCCAGAGCCTGCCGGATGGCCTGGCCCAGGGCAATGCCAATGTCTTCCACGGTGTGATGATCATCAATGTATGTATCCCCCGCGGCCTGTACAGTCAAATCCAGTGCGCCGTGTTTGGCAAAAAGACAAAGCATGTGGTCTAAAAAGCCAACCCCGGTTTCCACTTGGTAGCCTCCTGAGCCGTCCAGGGTGACCTCAATCTTAATATCGGTTTCGCCGGTCTTGCGTAGTACCTCAGCCTGTCGCTGCGTCATTTTATATCCCCCCTTGCCTGTTCAACCACATCGGCCAGTGCCTGCAAAAAGAGTTTATTTTCCGCCGGGGTTCCCACGGAGACCCGGAGGAAGCCGGGCAGTTCCGGCCCGCCCAGTTTACGAATTAAAATCCCACGGTCTAAGAGGGCCTGATAGATTACTTTGCTTTCGTGTTTGGTTCGGAACAAAATGTAATTGGCATCCGAGGGATAGGGCACAACCCCTTCGATGCTTTGCAACCCTTTGTAGAGTTCTTCCCTTTGTTGAAGGATGTCTTGGATTTGATTTCCAAACGGCTCCCTAT
>JAMCWI010000058.1:0-1276 GCA_023481335.1 Bacillota bacterium
AAGGGGACAGGTCTCCCGCTCAAAGGAAAGGGGATCGGCAAAGTGCCGGCCGGCCTGCTTCAATATTGGCGCATGCTCCGTGATGATTTCCGAATCCAAAATCTCGGAGATAGTGGTCAGTGCCCCCATGCGGACGGTATCTCCGTCCAGCCGGATGCCTTTGAGCTCTTCCAGGCTGCTGATATCCACCAGGATCCCGCCGGAGAACTTTGCCGCCCTTATGTCGGGCATGACGTTGGTGCACCCGGCGGCGACCCGTCCCCGGAAGCCGGCTTCGTCCAGTACACCCAAAGCCTCGTCTTTGGTTTTGGGTTTGGCATAAGAGATACTATTCAAACCAATCCTCGCCTCCTAAGCACATCTTTACGTTTTGTCCTATTTTTTATCTGATTTCCAAGACCCCACTTCTATAAGTGGGGGTCTCTGTTTTTTTCTTCAGGTGGAGTAGAATCTCCATCTGAAGCCCCGATGTTTAGCGTAAGCTAAACGAGTTCACTCATCAAACTGACCCATTCCAGTTCGGATGGACATCCGAAAGCTTTTAAAATTCCCTTTTTGTTTTCTTCAATACAATCAGACCGCCCAGTAAAATGAGAACACCCCCCAGCACAGAAAAAACGGTCAGGCTTTCTTGAAGAAAGAGAAAAGCAAATACGACCGAGGAGAGCGGTTCAAGGTAGGCCAGGATGCTGGCTTCATGCGCCTTGATCTTCCCCAAACCGGAATAATACAGGCTGGTGGCAATCCCCTGCTGCACTATCCCCAACAAAATAAGCACTATAATGTTGCTTGTATTAATGTAATGATAATAACGAAAAAACTGGGGGATGGAAGTTATTGTGATAACGAACGACATGTAGACGTTGGCCGTTATTCCAAGTATTTCAGGCGGCAGGCGTTTTAAAGACAATATGGTAAGGGCATAAAAAATTCCGCTTGATAACGCCAGCAAGTCCCCCACCTGTAATTCGCCTATGCTTAACCCGCTGTCTTTCATGATGGCGGTCATGCCTGCCAAAGAAAGAATCAGCGCTACGACGGACTTTTTTTCGGCCTTAACCTTTAACAGCAAGGGGGAAAGCACTATTACGTAGCAGGGCGCTGTGTACAGCAAGAAAACTGCGTTGGCGACACTGGTATGAGACAAGGCGAAGGTATATGTGTACCAGCTTAAAGAAGAAAACACCCCGGCCAGCAGTATGCTTTTCCAATGGAATAACGACATTGACCAGTTCAGCTTCCGGGTCAGGCCGGCAAATACGACCGAGGAGAGCGG
>JAMCWI010000058.1:1286-3255 GCA_023481335.1 Bacillota bacterium
TAAAGGTTAAGGCCGGCAATGAAAAAAAGGCTTATAAAACCGATCATAAACCTGAAAAAGATTATTAACTCTGTCGGGCAGGCGAGATAGCGCACAAACAGGCAATAAGAACCCCACATAATCGCCCCGAGGGAAACACTGGCGTATGCGGATTTTTCGCTGGTAATCAAACTGCGCAGGTCAATACCTTCTTGCACCCCTTATCCATTACTAAACAACGCTTTTACCGCCCGGCTGAAAATTAACGGCTTTTATGAATTCACCCTGAAAATCATCCCTGTTGGAAAGCTCCACATGTTCCGAGCGCCTTGCCAGATCCCGGGCCCTTATGCGCTCCCTTCTGGAGATAAGCGCCAGCCTGGCTCCGTCCCCTGCGGCATTTCCGACCGGCACAATGCGGCCCGGGTCAATATCCGGAATCAAACCAATCCTTAAGGCGCTCCTTTTCTTAATATAATTACCGAAAGCGCCAGCCAGAAAAACCCGGGAAACATTATCCCAACCAATCCCCATTTCCTTCAGCAAGACCTGGATGCCCGCGTAGATGGCTCCTTTTGCCAACTGAAGCTCGCGGATGTCTTTTTGGGTGACTACTATGTCCACCCCGGTGGAGGTGCGGTCCCCCGGCGCTAAAACAAATTCATAACCGATTTTACCGCGCCTGACTCTGCACCTGAGTTTGGGGTGCATGGGGGCTCCGCTGTCCGCCGGGTCGTAAAAATTTCCCGCAGGTTTAACTACGCCAGAATTCAACATTTCAGCCACGGCGTCAATGAGGCCTTAACCTGGAACCACATATTCCGCTGGGGGGGGAGTTGCCTATAACGTCCAACCGGACCTCTCCGTCTTCAATATAGACTCCTTCAATGGCCCCTTCTGCAGCGCGCATCCCGTTTTGTATCTGGGCCCCTTCAAAAGCCGGGCCAGCCGCCGTGGAGCAGGTGAGAATCCGCCCTTCTCCTGCCAGGATAACCTCTCCGTTGGTGCCGATGTCGATGGCCAGGCAATAACCCTCTTTTTCGTAAATGCGGGTGGCCAGCATCACCCCCACCGTATCAGCCCCCACATAACCGGCGATATTGGGCAAAACATGAACCCGGGCCAGGGGGTGTATTTCCAGTCCCAGTTCTCCCGCCGCCGCTTCGACTGGCCCGCTGTAAACGGGAATAAACGGTGAATAAGACAGGCTTTTAGGGTCGATGCCCATGAACAGGTGGCTCATGGTGGTGTTGCCCACCACTGTCGCCTCATAAACCTCGTTTTTGTCGAGCCCCGCTTTGCCGAGCAGGTTTACGATTATTTCATTAAGGGTGCCGAGAACCTTGGACTGAAGCTTCTTTAAACCCTCCGGTTCCGTAATGGTATAAGTGATCCTGGAAATAACGTCAGCTCCGAAAACGTTCTGCGAGTTCGTCGCGGCTGAGGAAGTCACGGCTGATCCCGTATTCAGGTCAACCAGCACCCCAAGCACCGTGGTGGTCCCGATGTCCAGGGCTAAACCAAATTTCCTTTGGGTGGTGTCTCCCCCCTCCACGGAAATGAACTGCCCTCCCAACAGGACGGCAGTGACCCGGAAGTTATTCCGGCGCAAGATATGGGGAAGGCTTTCCAGGACCTTTGGGTTAGGCATTTGATCGTCCCGGTGAAGGCAGCTTTGCAGACGTTCCCAGTCCGCCCTCTGGTCCCCTATGGCGGGTGGATCCATCACTACGAATAACTTTTCCACGGCATCAATTTCGACTTCCGCTGCGACACTTTGGAGATCCAGTTTTCGATCAAAGGCGTCCTTTAAACCCCTTAATTCGACTGTGATGTCGCCCTGCACCTGTTGCTGGCAGGCCAGCCTCCACCCCAATTTCAGTTCGCCCGGGGTGAGTGCCCCCAGTTCAACCAGGGTAGGCTCCCCGACTTTACCTGATATAATCCTGACTTTGCACTTACCGCAGGCGCCATTCCCCCCACAGTTTCC
>JAMCWI010000082.1 GCA_023481335.1 Bacillota bacterium
TCCCACAAGATCGATGTCCGCATTCTGGCGGCCACCAATGTTGATCTGGTGCAGAAAGTCAAAGAAAAGTCCTTCCGCAAAGACCTTTTTTTCCGGCTGAATGTTGTACCAATTTTTATCCCGCCGCTGAGAGAGCGGCCGGAGGATATCATCCCCCTGATACAAAGGTTTCAAAGGAAATTTGAGCAGCAGTACGGGATCAAAAAGCAGTTGGGCGTCGAAGCGCTGGACAGGTTACTGCAGTATGAGTGGCCAGGAAATGTACGCGAACTGGAAAATATAGTGGAATTTCTTTATGTAACTGTAGGCGGTCCGGTAATCAGGCCGGAGGACCTTCCCTTTCAGGTGCGGGAACGAAATGGCGAAACACGGGAAAAAGCTGTTATGGTAAACAGTATAATACCCCTTAAAAAGGCGGTTTACGAGATAGAGAGGGAACTCATCCGGCGCGCTATGGAGCA
This sequence comes from Bacillota bacterium, assembly GCA_023481335.1. Taxonomy (GTDB): domain Bacteria; phylum Bacillota; class Desulfotomaculia; order Desulfotomaculales; family Desulfotomaculaceae; genus JAMCWI01. Next base: position 462 of record JAMCWI010000082.1, read on the forward strand.
ATGCGGCAGCACCTCAAAGGTAGCCGCCCTGCTGAAGGTTGACCAGTCAACAGTGGTGAGAAAAATGCAGAGATATAAAAGGGCTGATTAATTAACTCCGGTTTTTGCAAAGTTGCATAATGTTGCAGCTCCAGGTTCATTAAGTCTTTCAAAGTCTTGGCTGGCTGTAAAGCCGTAAAGCATGTTACCGGAAATGCAAACTTGCATAATTATATGTAAATTTGCAATTGGCGGTAAATTTAATAAATACACCTCATTTTATGGTTGCCGAATGGGGAGCAAACTGCGACACCCAACGCTACAGTGAAAGATCCCTCCTTCTTTTCATTATACCTGAAGAATGGTAAACTTAAATAATACTGGCGGAAGCAGGTAAAAAAGATGGCTGGAAAAATTGAGGAACCGGGAGATTCTTTTAGAAAAATGTTTTACCCGGATGCCATAGCTGTTGTCGGGGCGTCATCCCACCCCGGTAAAACAGGCAATTTTGTCCTGCGTTCAGCCGTCGCCTCCGGTGTCGGGAGTATTTACCCTGTTAACGCGGGTGGGATGGGGGAGATCCTTGGAAAAAAAGCTTATCTATCTATTGAGGAAATTCCTGATGAAAATGTGGATTTATTTCTTTTTGCCGTTCCCCAGCAGCATATTTTACCGGGCCTGGAATCTGCCATTGCCAGGGGATGCCGGACTGCCGTAATTTTTACCGCAGGTTTCAGGGAGGCTGGCCCCGAGGGTGAACGGCAACAAATCGCCCTTCGCGAAATGGCCAATGAGGCCGGGGTTAAAATTATCGGCCCCAATACAATGGGGTTTTTCCGGTCGGACAGCTTTATTAATGCTACATTTAATCCAATCTACTCGCAAATCTTTTCATCCGGAGGCGATATTTCAATAGTAAGCCAGAGCGGCGGGGTGGCCGGATTTATCGCCAACCAGTTTATCGAGCATCACCTCCCGCTGGGGACCATGGTCTGCCTGGGCAACCGGGCAAATATTGACTTTGCGGATATGCTGGATTTCTTTGCCGAAGACCCCATTACCTCGGTCTTAGCACTATTTATTGAGGGACTTGACGATTTAAGGCATTTCTATAAAGCCGCCAGGCACTGCGCAACGAAAAAACCGGTGGTCGTACTGAGCGCCGGATTTACCGCAGCCGGCCGGAAGATAGCCCGTTCACACACGGGAAGCATGGTCAACTCAGCGGTCCTCTACCAGGCAGCCTTCAGACAGGCAGGACTTCTTATTGTTAATAGCGTTCAGGAGCTTGTCGACACGGTCAAGATGATCAGGTTGTGCCCACTCCCAGGGGGGAATCGTGTTGCTTTAGTAACCCACACCGCCGGCCCGGCCGTTTTAGCCTCGGATATTTTAGAGCAGGGAGGCCTGAGCCTTGCCGACCTCAGCGATACTACAAAAAAGGCTCTCACAGACGGCAATGTGCTGCCGTCTTTCATGCCCGCCGATAACCCTGTTGATCTGGCAACCTTCGGATACTTGGAGCGGCATCGCTATATAAGCGTTATCGGAACTCTGTTGGAGGATCCAAACGTGGACGGGACAATAACCGTGTGCATGTCTTCCCTGGGGGACGATAGTATTGGTTCCTTTCCAGTTGATAAATTCAAAGAGGTAATACAACATTCCGGCAAACCTGCTGCCGTTATCTGGGCTGCACCGGTCAGCCATACGGATGAATTTAAACAATGGGCGCAGGCAGGTATTCCTTCCTATCCGACCTCCGAGCGGGCCGCAACCTCTTACGTTAATCTGGTGCGATACTCCGAAATTAAACAAAGAAAAGATCTCCGCGGCAGTTTTACAGGTTTCCCGGATGAATTGAAAAAATATATTAAAAGTCTGGCGGAGGCAGGGCAGGATTTTGTTCCGGAACACCAGGCCAGGCAGGTAGTAGATCTCGCAGGTATAAAAGCGGCAAGGGCCATTCTGGCAAAAAATGAAGACGAGGCGGTTAAATCAGCGGATGAAATAGGATACCCGGTGGCGCTTAAGGTAGTTGCCCGAAAAATCATCCACAAGAGTGATGTGGGGGGAGTAGTTTTAAATTTAAAAAATTCCGAAGAGGTGCGGATGGCTTTTAGCAGAATCATCCGGAACGTTTCAGCCGGCTCAACAGACACCGGACTACAGGGGATATCCGTACAACAAATGATCCCCGAAGGGCATGAAATAATAGTTGGGGCGGTCCGTGACGCTGAAGCCGGGCCGGTAGTCATGTTCGGCCTGGGCGGAATATGGGTGGAGGCTATAAAAGACGTGACCTTCCGCCTGGCTCCGGTCACCCCGGAGGAAGCCCGCGAGATGATACAGGAAATAAAGGGATACAAAATATTACAGGGCTACCGGGGTAAAGGAGCCGTAGACACCGGCGCCCTGGCGGATCTTATAGTTAAAACAGGTCACCTTGTGGATCAGTTCCCCATTAAAGAAATTGAATTAAATCCGGTTATTTTTTATAACCATTCAAATTATGCCGTTGCCGACGCGAGGATAATTCTCATAGATTGACGGAAGCCACCGTTTACCGGGAGGATATGATCCCCCCGGTATTTTTGTTTTAAGGGTCTATAAAATGGAACAGTTGACATGCGTTGCCAGTAAAATAGATAAACGGCATATACGTGTGCTTTTTTTGAACGCCGCTTGAGGAAACTTTTTAAAACGCTTTGAAGCGGCTGGCCGGAATTAGTTTTATAAAAAATAAAGGCTGTGGTTACATGGCTGTCTTATCCGGGTGGAAGGCAAAATTCAAACGAACTGTGGCC
>JAMCWI010000041.1 GCA_023481335.1 Bacillota bacterium
GACATAGCCAAGTGGTAAGGCAGAGGACTGCAAATCCTCCATTCCCCAGTTCAAATCTGGGTGTCGCCTCCAAAGCTCAGTATTGGCAAGCATTTCAAGGCTGGAAATGCTTGCCATTTTATTATGCAAAGAAATTTCGTCACAATTTCGTCACACGCTTATAAAAAGCTTTTTGTGTCACTCTTAAAAAGAACAGTTTTATTTCCGTCCAAATAGTCTTTCTTCCAGTTCCAGCGCAGCCTTCCTTTGCATTCCTGGGACAACATGGCTGTATGTATCCAGGGTCAACCTGATTGATGAATGACCCAAGCGCTCGGCCACTATCTTGGGATTCACCCCGGCTTTCAGCAAAAATGTCGCGTGACAGTGTCTCAAATCATGAAAGCGAAGGCTAATGCCTGCCTTCCTTGTGACGGCATAAAACCGGCTGGCCAATGTTCCCGGATGGATAGGCCCTCCGTCCGGCAGGGCACAAACCAAGGAATAATCTTTATAACTCCCTGAAGCCAACTTTTCCTTGGCCTGAAGGACCTTATGATCCTTAAGCGCCTTCACCACCATCGGCGAAATTTCCACCGCGCGCCTACTTCCTGCCGTTTTCGGCTGCTGGAATTCTGGATGCCCCACCTTGCGCTGTCTTAGTGACTGTGTAATGTTTATAGTACCGCTTTTCAAATCAACATTCCGCCACGAAAGGGCCAGTATTTCCCCAGCCCTCATGCCTGTCAAAACAGCCAGGTAAACAGGCATGTACAGGTAACTTCCCCTGAACAGGTCAAGTAATTTTTGAATGTCCTCTTCCGGCAGCACCTGCATTTCCTTTTTGGCTTTTCTTGGAGGTATTGCTGCGTCGGCCACGTTACGGTCAACCAATCCCAGTCTCATCGCATGATGCAGTGCTTCTCTTATTACCCGGTGGTGAAATAATACTGTTGTAGGGGAAAGAGCCAGTCCTGCAGACTTTTTATTGTCCACGCGGCCCCCGGCCAGACACTTTGAATAATAGACCTGTAAATGTACCGGCTGCAGTTTTTGGAGCGGAATACCGCCTATCCTTGGCTTCAGGTGTTTATTAATGATATTCTGATAACTCTCGAATGTTGATGAAGCAAGGTTCGACCGGCCGTATGTTTCCAACCAGCTCTCAAGGTACGATCCAACGTCAAGCTCACTAGGCTCAATGTAAATGCCACCTACTGACTGGTTAACCAACCGGGCCAACTCCGCCTCCGCTTCCTTTTTGGTATTGAATCCGCTTACCTTTTTCTGCCTACGCTCTCCTGTTACCGGGTCACGGGGCAGGTCATAGACGATGTAGTAGGTGTCCCCCTTTCTGCCCTTGTATTTGCACACCCTTCCACGCATCTTATTCCCTCCTCGGACCCGTCGCCCAGTAAGGGAACGGGTATATATTTCGATTCCTGCAGGCTAAAATCCTACAAAATTTCAATAAAAAAGGAAATAACCAGCCTAATACTCCCAGCCCTTACTCCATTACCGGCACTGTACGACTGCTTACAAATTCCTTGACCGCACTCTCTGGAATTAAAACGCGGCGGCCTACACGAACCTGCTTAATTTGCCGGGTACGACACATTTCGTAAAGAGTAGCCCGACCAAGGCCCAATATCTCCATGGCTTCCTTTATAGAAAGTAACCTGTCCATTCTACTAACGGATTCCATCTTATCGTCAAAAGAACATACATCATTGTTGAGACCCATAGTTAATCCCTCCTTAATAATTAAAAAACCGGGCAACATAAGACCCGGCGTTGTTTAACAACCCTTGATAAAAATTTTACTTATATTTTTTATTCTCTCTACTGATTACGGCTAGAAAAACCTCATGTACCCTATCCTGTCCCTGCCCCGTCTTGAGCACTCGGCCTTCGGCGGCGGCGCCGGGAAAAAGGACGGCCCTGGTTCTTTTGACTGGATGGTCATAGCTTTTGCTGAGGGAAATTTACGGGGCAGGTCGGCCGGGGGGGCGCACCCGTATGGCAGTCTCAATACTCCGGAATCGTCGTAATGCATCCTGTTCCAGTCGGCCAGGCCCTCCCTGCTCAGCGTGGCCTTTTTCCTGACAACTTCCTTCCTGCTCCTGGGCCTGCTGGGCTTGACGGTGCTGATCTTCCGCCTGTTAATCTCCGGCGGGGTGAAATGCCTGATCTGTTCCGCCCTGGCACCAAGTCTGTAGCCAAACCCCTGAAGGATCTTTCGCACCTCCTTTACCCGCAGACCGGTAACACCGGCTATCCGGGCAACCCCATGGCAGGAGGCGTACATTTCCCTTACCCTGCTTCCCATATGTCCGGTTTTGATTAAAACCCTCATGACGTTCCTTTTACTGACGCCGGTCGCACCGGCAATGTCGGGAATACTGCTCTCCTCTTCGAACATCCGTGTGATCAGGTGCTCCCGCAGAATGTTCACGACTTTACCCCTTAGATCCTTTTCCTCCCGCATCCGGGCTTTTTCCTCTTCCGGCCGCCTGTCCCGGGCCTCCATAGCCATCGACAGGATTTCTGCCTCCGCATCGCTAAGACCCGGAACAGCCAATCCGGCCTGAAACTTCTCCCTTATTTTCCTCAGTGATCCGTTGATAGACTGAACAGTGACCGAGAATTCCTTCGACATGACCCTGGAGGTGGCAGATGAATTTCTTATTATATAACGGGCCACGGCCAACAGCAGCTCACCGTTTTTTAATCTGGCTTTTTTACATTTATTTCCATCTTTGTTTTCTGAGGTGCTTATATTTTGTTCCATTTCGTTGATCACATAGGGATACCATAGGGACTGTTCACCTTTAACTCCACTCAAGGCAGCCACCCCCAGGGAAAATTGCGGTTTTAACGGCTTCCCGCGACCTGTACCGGCACTATTAGGTGCCGGGAAGGTTTCGCCCGGGCGCCCCCGGGCTCATCAGGCGGGCATTCTCCACCGGTGATCCCTCACCGGCACCCTCCTTCTGCTAACCCCGGCTCCCCGGGAACCGTGACATAATCCTCAAAATTCAATCCCCTGGTCTTGCAAAAACGCATGAGGCAGCCCAGAAATTTGGCCCCGCCCTTGTTGTCGTTGTTCAGTATCCGGTGCAGCTGGGCCGCCTCCACTCCCAACGCCCTGGCAAAGCAGTTATAGCTGTCGTTCCCGTATATCTTCATAAGCTCCCTCAATTTATCTTTTCTTATTAACACCAGTCAACACTCCCGGCATACATATTAACTACAAACAAC
>JAMCWI010000008.1 GCA_023481335.1 Bacillota bacterium
GTTAGAGGTTACAGGTAAAAGAAGTGCATACCGTACAGATTGAATGGATCAAGAGTGATCAAGGTCGCTTTATGCCAAGGGAAATACCCGGCACCGACAAGGTCCGGCCTGCACAACTGGTTCTCTTGGCCATGGGATTTAGCGGCCCCGAGGCCACCCTGCTGGCCCAACTGGGGGTGGAACGTGACCCGTGAACCAACGCCAAGGCAGAATACGGCCGGTTTGCCACCAGTGTAAAGGGGGTATTCGCTGCCGGGGATATGCGCCGGGGCCAAAGCCTGGTTGCCTGGGCCATCAACGAAGGACGCGGCGCAGCCCGGGAGTGCGATCGTTACCTGATGGGTTCTACCAATTTACCGTAAATAAATGCAACTGTTTCGATGAACGCTCCCTTGACGTGACGGGGAGCGTTAACCTTTTATACCCCCAGGAAGGTTTTGCCGCCGTTTAGTCGAATAAAAAGCAGAGATTCTATTCCAATGTTTTGTAAAGAGGGTTAACGGACAAATTAATCTTGTAAAATGTGAGGGTGTATTTCTTGATCTCACCTCCAACCTCTCACATCCCACTTCTCAAAAGGGAGGTTTGCTTAATTGAGTTATCAAGTGCTTGTAATCGGCGGCGGTCCCGGCGGTTATGTGGCGGCCATCCGGGCTGCCCAAACGGGGGCCAAAACAGCCCTGGTGGAAAAGGACGAGGTAGGAGGCACCTGCCTCAACTGGGGCTGCATTCCAACCAAAGCCCTGGTGGCCGGCGCGGAGACCCTGCACAGAGTTCGCCGGGCCGAAGAGTTTGGCATCCGGGTGGGGGAAGTGAGTATTGATTACGCCAAGCTGGTGGAGCGCAAGGACGCCGTGGTAGGCAAACTGGTGGCCGGTGTTCAGTATCTCCTAAAAAAGAACAAGGTTGAGCTCATTCGGGGCACCGCCAAACTGGCCGGTGCCGGTAAAGTGGTTGTTGATCTGCCGGATGGCGACCGGCGTGAATTAACCGCCGAGAATATCATATTGGCCACCGGCACCCGACCCGCTTTAATTGAAGCCTTCGGGTATGACGGTGAAAGGGTGATCACCTCCAACGAAGCCCTGGCCCTGAAAGAACTGCCGGGAGAAATGCTCATCATCGGCGGCGGGGTAATCGGCTGCGAATTTGCCTGCATCTTTGCGGAAATGGGCTGCCGGGTGACCATTGTGGAAGCCATGCCGAGCATTTTGCCCTTCATCGAGCGGGACGCTTCCCGTCAAATGCAGACAATCCTTAAGCGTAAAGGCATTACCATAAAGACCAAGGTCAAGATCGATCGAGTGGAGAAATCCGGGGATATGGTTACGGCAATCCTGGAGGGTGGGGAAGCCCTGTCCGCAGACAAAATATTGATTTCCATTGGCCGTACCATGAACACCTCGGGGCTGGGGTTGGAGGAAGCGGGGGTTCCCCTGGGGCAGCGGGGAGAGGTATTGGTGGACGAACATTTAGCCACCGGTGTTCCCGGCATCTATGCCATCGGGGATATCACAGGCAAAATTCAACTGGCCCACGTGGCCACCGCCCAGGCCCTGGTGGCCGTAGACAACATTATGGGCCACCCCCGTCAAATGAACTACGATGTGGTGCCCAACTGTATCTTCACCATGCCGGAAACCGCCGGGGTGGGACTGACCATACAGCAATGTGAGGAAAGGGGCCTCAAGCCCAAGGTGGGCAAATTCCCCTTTATGGCCTCGGGCAAAGCCGCCACCATGGGAGAAACCGACGGCTTTGTTAAAATATTGGCAGACCCGGAGACGGACAAAGTACTGGGGGTTCATATTGTAGGACCCCATGCCACCGACTTGATCGCCGAAGCTGCCCTGGCCATCGAACTGGGAGCTACGGTGGAGCAGATTACAAAGGTTATCCATGCCCATCCCACCCTGGCAGAAACCATCATGGAAGCTGCGGAAGCGGTGCATGGCAGGGCGATACATGTCTAAATGGCTAAACGTTGTGTTTTAGTCATACTTCTTCCCTTCCATGTTAGAGGTGAGAGGTTAGAAGTGAGAGGTTAGAGGTTAGAGGTTAGAGGTTAGAAGTGAGAGGTTAGAGGTTAGAGGTTAGAAGTGAGAGGTTAGAGGTTAGAGGTTAGAGGTTAGAGGTTAGAGGTTAGAAGTGAGAGGTTAGAGGTTAGAGGTTAGAAGTGAGAGGTTAGAGGTTAGAGGTTAGAAGTGAGAGGTTAGAGGTTAGAGGTTAGAAGTGGGAGAAGAACTGGGACCGAAGCTTTCCCACCTCTAACCTCTAACCTCTAACCTCTAATTCCACACCTCTCAAGCAGCAGCCCCGGGGGAGCTAGCGGTTGTGCGCTGCCACCGGGGCTATATTTTTAGGTTCCCAGGCATTGTAGTGTAAACTCCTGGCTTTCTGAAGCAAGGCCATGTAGCGTTTTTCGCAGGCCGTGGTTTTTAAAATGGCAGACTCTAAAAGATCCTCATCAGCCCATTGCATCTGTTCTTGAGCAACCAGCCAGGCTTGTTTAGCCTGTTCGATCTCCGCCTCCAAAGAAAACTCATTATTGCGGGTTTTATCAACGAAAATTGCCTTTTTAAGTTTCGTCCAGGAAAAACCTTTGCCAAACACCAGGAAAATTTGTCTGTCAACCTTCATCGGAACACCTCCTTGTCTTGTCCACTTGTTAATGTGTATTACCATTCATTAACCAGTAGTACAATAAAAGCTAAAAATATAGACAATTCCGTATCCGAATTATATGACTTATTTTACAATTATGATTAGGGGGAGAGGTATTGAACACCACCCTTGGGATTGTTATAATTTTCCCAAGCAGACAATTCGGGAGGTGTAATAAATGGCAAAGTTGATCGGCAAAATTAAAATTGTCAACGGCAAGGTTGAATTGGTTCGTATCGGAGAAGGTGAAAAGAAGATTAAGATGGGCTGCTGCTACAGAATGTACGCTGCATTAAGGCAGATCAAAGAAGCATAATCCTGGGACGGAAAGGTTTGGGTACCACCCAAGCTTTTTTATTTTTTACAGCCTATTTACAGAACAATGTGAAATCATGAACAATACTAAGCATAAAACGAGGCTGCGTTTTAAATATTATGACTAGTTTTACAATTCGAACTTAGAACTAATAGTATTGCAAATAAAGATTGTGATTGTTATACTTTTCTCAAAGTAAAGCAGGGGGTGATTACATGTCAAAACTCATTGGCAAGATTAAAATAG
>JAMCWI010000143.1 GCA_023481335.1 Bacillota bacterium
AGCAGCTCCTTTACGGCACCTTAATGAAGATTGTTAACGGTGAAATAAAAGGGCTGCCAGCGGTGTATTGGAAGCCAAATACGTTCTTCCGGGACGACAAAAGCCAAAAAGATTGCTTGCGCTGGCTTAATGCATTGTTTATAGATCTTGACGAAGAAGGTCTCTCATCGCTCGATGTTTTTGACAGGGTGTATGGGGCGGGCTTGCCGGAACCCACGCTAATCAATGAGACTCCTCACGGCTGGCATATATTTTGGGCTATTGAGCAGGTCCGGGCCTGGCCGGAAAAAATAAAGAGATATGAGAAAGTGGCCAGGGCCATGGTCAAAGCCCTGGAGGGGGCCGACCCCCATGCGGCCAGTGCTGAAAAGTTTATGCGGCTGCCACGCAATGTCAAACACTTTTCGGAAGCGAGATATACCCTGGAAGATTTTGAGGACTGGCAGGCAATAAATGAGCTGGATACGCCCACAGAAAAGGCAAGGGTATATTATATTACCCAGTGTCTTAATCACGATGCCATAAAGGAGCTGCTAAAAGGGGTGGAGGAAGGCATGCGAGATAATGCCTGCTTTACCCTGGCGTTATGCTTTTATAAAGACGGACATGCCCAGGTAGAAGCTATGGCCGCCCTGAAAGAATGGAACCTCAAAAATAGCCCACCTTTACCTTACCATGTCATTCCCCAGAAAGTCAGAAGTGCGTATTCAGGTAAATACCACGGGCCGTCAGGCGTACACGTATATGATTTAACCGGGATACCCTTTAACAGTCGCCCGATAACCCCCGCAAAGCCACGTGAGGAAAGGATAAGGGATCATCTTTGGGAGGTTAAAGAGGACATACTTAAATACTTAAAAGACCATGGCGGTCGAGTCGGTGGCCAGTCGGGTTTTTCCCAAACCTTTTTTGCGGAGTTACTGGGTGTCGCTTTAAGCACGTTCAAGACGGCGCTAAAAAGCCTTAGAAAGGACGGTAAAGTAATAGCCTTTATAAAAGGTAAGGGCAGGGCAAAGAAAGTCGTATATGCCCTTCTGGACAATGTAGTAAGCATTGTTCGAGAGCGAATAACGGAAGGAATACCATGGGGCAGGTCAGGAAATGGTAAATTAAACCATATGTTACAAGAATTAATGGTTCATAGTGATATACATTCTTTGGGTGTGGTGGTGGGTGGGTTGCCTCCTCCACAGACTGTGGCAATGGTCCTTCAGGAGCCTGTTTTTAGGTTAGAATGAGTATATCTGCCCCTGGTTTTGAAGACCAGGGGTATTATTGGATACCGTTTAACATGAGCCTACGGTTTTGGAGACCGAGGGTGTACCAATTGGTTATATTTAGTTTGTGGTGGTTGACCCTTAAGGGCTGTGGACCCTGTGGTCAACCGGCGCTTGACTTCTGGCAGTCTTGGTTTAGTTTTGTTGGGCTTGGTTGTAGGTTAGGGCCCTGGCTGCTGGATGCCGGTTGTCCATCAAGTCCACAGCATGACCCGTAAGCTGAAAGGGTGACGATATCGGAATGGATGAACGGATAAAGCAGGTTCGAAAAGCTGACCTGGTGAACTGGTTAATTGCCCAGGGGTATGAGCTTATAAGGGAGGGTCATAATTATCGTTTGCCCGGGCACGGCGGAATGATTGTTCAAGGCAACCATTGGAGGCAGTTCAGCACCGGCGCCGGCGGAAATACTTTAGATTTTTTGGTAAGGATCCTGAGATATAAATTTAAAGACGCAGTAACTGCTTTGGACATTGCAATGGGTACGGAAGACAAGGATAGCAGTAACAGAGCAGTAGAAAAGCAGCAGTGTTTTACAGCACCACCGGCTGCAGAGAACCAACGCCGTGTTATTGCTTACCTTACCCAGACGAGGGCCCTCAGTGTTGATTTGGTGGTGGAGTGCATCCGGATCGGCCTGCTGTATCAGGACACCAGGGGTAACTGTGTTTTTCGTTGTATCGATGTAAACGGAGAGATCCGGGGAGCTGTCATTGTGGGTACGCTGACAGAGCGTAAATACCGGGTTAAAGCGGAGGGTAGTGATGTACGGTATGGCTGGGTTCTGCCACCGGCAGCCGGCCAGGATCCTGACATGGTAACAGTGGTAGAAAGCCCGATTGACGGGTTGAGTCTGGTGCAACTCCGTCCGGGAGCAAGAAAAGGGTATTTACTATCATTGAACGGGCTGCACCTGGAGGCGCTGGAACAATTACTAAAAGACAGGCCGGGAATCCGCGGGGTGGTCCTGGCCATGGATGCCGATGCGGCCGGCCGGGAGGCAGTAGCCAGGGCGAAGGTAATGTTGAGGAATACAAGGTATGGGATCTCTGCCCGTTAAGAAAAGACTGGAATGCTGAGCTGAAAAATAAAGGACAAGGTAAATAATGTAGACATCGTGTTCTTTTATGGTAAAATAATGGTAATCCGCTCGTGAGGGTGGGTGGTTTTTAGGGGATTTTTTATAACTGGCGGATAGCCAGTTTTTTTCTTTTATGAGATAAGGTTGAATTTAACTTGTCAATGTTTCAAGTGATTGATAAAATATACCCATAGTTCATAACATTGTTAGCCTATGAGATACCAGTTGGCGCAACGCCTTATCCTGGGATCCTGTGGCAAACAGCAAAGGGAGTGTGGATGCGCAATGCGGAGCTCCCGGATAGTTCCGCCCGATATATCGGGTTGCGAAAGCACTTAGGCCCGGTTTTCCGGAAGGGAAATGAGATGGTCAAGGGTGCGTGGTTCTACTCTAGGTTGCCTGAAGACACTTAGAGTGTGGTAAGCACAAGGGCCTCGGCGGGATAACGCTTTACAGGAAGTGCCGCTATGATGGGTGTATGTGCAGGAAAAGCCTGAGCAAATACCAGGCAACTATTTGAGTCCGAAAAAGGGCCAAGTCTGTTATGACGAGGCTTTTCTTATTTTCTAAAACAATTCGGTCACTGAGGCGGTAAGCCTTGTGCCGATTCAAATATATTTTATAAAAAGGGCAGCTCAATTGAGGTGCTTACTTTTTTGCGCGTTTCGTGTGCCCGGGGACGCAAACCAAACACAGGGTACGGCGGATAAAGAACATGTGTGTTGGCCTGGTGTTGGGGCTGTACCAACACGATTATAACTATTTATTTTAAAGCGGAATGTAGGCGGCAGGAATACCTGCTAGATGAGCAACTCGACGGACCAAGTTGCAGCCGTGGTTCACTT
>JAMCWI010000064.1 GCA_023481335.1 Bacillota bacterium
TGTTTCGGTGCAATCTCCGCTAAAAAGATGGCACAGCCCACACTAAGAGGAACTCCGATAATCAGCGCACCAAAGGTAACAATAAAGGAACCGGCAATCATTGTCAGCAAACCGAAATGCTTATCCAGGGGGTGCCAATCACTGTTGGTAATAAAATGTGCGAGGCCATACTTTTGCATAACGGGTAAACCGTCGGCAAAAATAAAATACGTGATTAAGGCTACCACGAAAACAGAAACCGCGGCACTGATTAGTAATGATCTTTCTATGATTCTTTCATGTATTTTTCTCATACCACTAACCCCTCGCAAAAATAGGGACAGAGGGTTGCCTTAACAACCCCCTCGCCCTTTCATTTTGTCATGCGGAATCTTACTGTCTTGCTTTAATTATTTTACAGGGATGAAGTGAGAATCTTGAACAATCTTCTGACCTTCTGCACTCATTACAAAGTCAATGTAAGCTTTGGTAACTTCGTTCATGTCACCTTTGGTGCGCTGATTATCGGAGTTCCTCTTAGTGTGGGCTGTGCCATCTTTTTAGCGGAGATTGCACCGAAACAGGTGACAAGAGTCATTCGACCGGCCATCGAACTGCTGGCCGGAATTCCTTCCGTGGTCTACGGGTTTTACGGACTGGTTATTTTGGTTCCGTTAATTAGAGAAATATTTGGGGGCAGAGGCTTCAGTATTCTGGGCGGCTCGGTTGTCCTGGCCATTATGATCCTGCCCACTATTATAAATATATCCGAAGATGCCATTCGCGCTGTGCCTAAGGAATATAAAGAGGGCTCCCTAGCTTTGGGCGCCACCCATTGGCAAACCATTAAAAAAGTTATTGTCCCCAGTGCCCGCTCCGGCATTCTGACAGCCATTGTGTTAGGCATGGGCAGGGCCATCGGGGAGACCATGGCTGTGATTATGGTGGTTGGCAATGTGGCGGCTCTGCCCGAAAGCATCCTTGATCCCATCCGAACCCTTACGGGCAACATTGCCATTGAAATGGGCTATGCTGCCGGGGAGCACTCCCAGGCCTTGTTTGCCACAGGGATTGTTTTATTCGTAATTATCATGATCTTAAACTTTATGGTGGCAATGGTGCCTAAAAGGGTAGGTGAATAGAGTGGATAAAGTTAGATCCTCCATATATCTGGAAGAAAAAATTGCCCGGGGATTTTTGTGGGCTTCGGTGCTGGTTACCGTGGGGGCGCTGCTGGCTGTTATCTTTCACATTGTGGGGCAAGGTTTGGGGCACGTCGACTGGACCTTTTTAACCGAGGAACCCCGCTTGATGGGCAAAGAAGGGGGTATCTTCTCCACCATTGTCGGAACGGTTTATCTTATTTTGATTTCCCTGGTCATAGCCACCCCCATTGGTATCGCGGCAGCCATACAGCTAACAGAATATACCCAAAAGGGTCCGCTGGTGAAAACCATCCGCTTTGCCACCGAAACACTGGCCGGTATTCCCTCCATTATTTACGGCCTATTCGGCTTTGCCTTCCTGGTTATCTTCATGGGCTTCTCCTGGTCTTTACTTTCCGGGGGTCTTACCCTGGCCATTATGGTTTTACCCACCATCATCCGAACCAGTGAAGAGGCCATTAAAAGTGTGCCCTTAAGCTACCGGGAAGGCAGTATGGCTTTGGGAGCCACCAAGTGGCAAACCGTCTGGAAAATCGTACTGCCAAGCGCTTTGCCCGGCATTGTAACCGGTGTTATCCTAAGCATCGGCCGGGTTGTGGGGGAAACTGCGGCTGTGATTCTGACAGCCGGCAGCTCTCTTAATATACCTTCCAGTGTAATGGACCCTGCCCGCACCATGTCGGTACACTTGTATATTTTAGCCATGGAAGGGATTTCTATGGAAAAGGCCTATGCTACCGCAACGGTACTCATTATTCTTATTTTCATTATCAATACCATTGCCAACCGAATTATGCGCAGGATGAGTTCAAATCTGGTGGCATAATAAAGCAGTGCCTTGCGGGGCACTGCTTTTACATACTGTGTGCCTTGATGATTGATTAAAAGACCTCGAGTCTTGCTAAATAAAATCGAATTATGCCAAAGGGAGGAAAAACGAAGTATTGGGCAAATTTGCTTAGTATTAAGAGCTTTTTCAAGCCGCTTTGTCGACAAACAGATATGGACAAGGCTGCCAACCTTACCATAAAATAAGGGAAGGAATTGGGAGGAGGTTGGGGCATGTCGCAGAAAAACAGTCGCACTCTAAAAAAAGAATTCGATGCTACCAACATGACCGTATACTTTGGTTCCGCCATTTTTACCGGCGGAATGACAAGCATACCGAATTTGTTCCTTAAATATTACCGGGACGTGGGGATTACAGATTCTGAAATGATGTTAATTATTCAGTTGATGAGGCTCCGCCATGAAGAAAACCAGTTGATGCCCAGCATAGAATCCCTGGCCGGCTGCCTGGCTGCCGAACCGGCAAAAATCGAAAGGCAAATTAAAAACCTGCTGGATAAAAGAGTGATCGGCATTACAAATTATTTTACCGAGGACGGCTCTATCAAACAAGGGTACGATTTTGAACCTCTGGTATTTGAAATCTCGGAAGTTTGGGCACTCAATCAGAAAAGAGAATTGGACAGCATTGCACAAAAATTGAATTCTCCTGCCAACGTCAGCCTCCCGGAAGATTCCGGGATCCTATTGACGAATCAGGAAAAAGACCTGTGCCATACCTTTGGCAATGAGTTTGGGCGGCTGCTTTCGCCTATGGAGATTGAACAGGTGGTCGGTTGGCTGGAAGAACATGAAACGGAACTGATTTTGGAAGCATTACGGCAGGCTGTTATTAGAGGAAAGCATAATTTTAAGTATATAGGCAGCATCCTCAGGGAATGGCACAAAAATAACATTCGAACCCTGCAGGAGGTGCAAGCCTATCAGCGGCAATTCGAGCAAAACAGGTCCAAACAACTGCATAGAAAGGCAGGGGTAGAATTCAATTTCAGAGCCGATCAAAAGAAAAAGACATTAATGAGATCCATGTATAGTTAGTTTAAAAATAACGCCGGAAAATGGCGTTATTTTTATTTTCCATTAAAAACGGCTTTATTTATTGCTTTTAAGAGATGTAATGGCATAGAAAAGAGTTTTTTCTTTTACTTGTGTATATTCTTAACAGAATTGTACAAACTATCATATGGGTAAGAAA
>JAMCWI010000021.1 GCA_023481335.1 Bacillota bacterium
CGGCCCCGCTTCAAAAAGAAGGAAGGACAATAGCCGTGGAGGGAAACAAGCCCTTTCTATTAACCGATCCGGGGCATTTGTGGATGGTGGGCCAGGGAAAGGTGACCGTGTTTACCGTCTTTGTATCTGACGGTGAGGCGGTTGGATCGAGGGACTTTCTTTTTGAAGCGGGGCCGGGAGACCTTCTTATGGGCATCAGGCCCGAAGGCGAAGATCAGGAATTGGCCCTGCTGGCCACAGGCCATACCGGCGCCAGCCTGCTGCAGCTGAGCTGGCCCAGGTTTTTGGAGGCGGCGGCTGATCCGGACCAAAGGGAGGTTTTTATAAACACCGTCAGCCACTGGGCCGGAACCCTTGCTGAAAGTGCCGCCGCAGCTGAGCCTCCTGGCATTGTGTGGTCCGGCGGGATGTTTTGGGCCGGGGAGGCCGGTGCTGAAGGCTCCCTGCCGGGCCTTGCCGGATTTCACAGCCGCGCCGTCAGGGCGGCCCTGGACCGCCGCCGGGAAAGAGAGCAGGCGGATGGCCAGCGCTTTCAGGAGAAGTCAAAGAATAACCGGCGCTTGATGGAAAGCGCCCTGAGCCGGCTCTTGACCTCAGTGCAGCCGGAAATGGCGGCCTCGGCAGGAGAGGAGTTTTCCGGCGATACCCTTCTTGACGCCTGCCGGCTGGTAGGCCGGTCGATGAAAGTAAAAATAGTTCCACCTCCGCAAGATAGAAGGGTCTCTTCAAAAAACCCGCTGGGTGATATAGCCGATGCGTCCCGCATACGGTTGCGGAAGGTTCTGTTAAAAGAGGAGTGGTGGAAGCAGGACAACGGCCCCCTGCTGGCCTACATGGAGGAGGACAGCCGCCCGGTGGCGCTGATTCCCCTGTCCCCGGAACGGTACGAGATCCATGATCCGGCCAGTCAAACGAAGGTCCTGGCCGATTTTGAAACAGCCCGCCAGGTCAAGCCCTTTGCCTTTACCTTCTATCGCCCTTTTCCGGATAAGGTAATGGGGCTTTCCGACCTTCTGGTTTTTGGTCGTGAAAACTGCTGGCGGCAGGACTTTCTGATGGTGTCTTTAATGGGGATTTTGGGCGGACTGCTGGGCATGATTGTTCCTGTTGCCACCGGGATAGTCTTTGACACCATAATTCCCGGGGGAGAAAAGCTCCAGCTTGTGCATGTGGCCTTTTTCCTGGTGGCCAGCGCCGTGGCAGCAATGATCTTTCAGCTGACCAGGTCCTTCGCCATGCAGCGCATAATGGGTAAAATGGACGGTACAATTCAGGCAGCGGTATGGGACCGGCTCTTAAGCCTGCCGGTGCCCTTTTTCAGGGATTACACCTCCGGGGAGCTGGCCATGCGGGCCATGGCCATTGCCCGGGTCCGGATGATTGTGTCGGAAAACACCGTAACAACCATCCTTACCAGCATATTTTCGTGCTTCAACTTAATCTTATTATTTTACTATGATGTAAAGCTGGCCGTCCTGGCTATCGGTCTGGTGGCCGGGGCAATGGCGGTAATCTACCTGTTCGGACGTATAATCACCAGGTGCGAGCGGCAGGCAGTTGATATATCAAACAAGATCTCAGGGCTGGTCTTGCAGTTTTTCGGGGGAGTGGATAAATTTCGCGTGGCTGGCGCCGAAAGCAGGGCTTTTTACCAGTGGTCAGGGGAATTCAGCCGGCAGAGAACAATCTCCTTTAACAAACAGATTATAGGCGGCTGGCTGGAAACCTTCAACTCGGTTTTTCCGGTGGCTGCATCCATGGTCATTTTTTACTCTGTGGCCTCCTCGGGCAGCACATTGGCTCCGGGCCAGTTCATCGCTTTTAACGCGGCTTTCACCGGTTTTTTAATAGCCATGATTATGCTGTCGCAAACGCTGATGGCAGTTAACACGGTGGTTCCCCTTTTAGAGCAGGCCAGGCCAATACTGGAGGCAATGCCGGAGTACGACGAGGCAAAGGTCGACCCGGGAGATCTGTCCGGGTCCATTGAGGTCAACCACCTGTACTTCCGCTACCGGGAAGAAGGGCCGCTGATCCTCGACGACGTGTCCCTGCATATAAAAGAGGGCGAGTACATCGGGCTGGTCGGGCCTTCGGGCAGCGGCAAGTCCACCCTTTTCAGGGTCATGCTGGGCTTTGAAAAGCCTGAGTCAGGCCGGATATACTACAGCGGCCATGACATTGAAAAAGTGGATATACGCTCGCTGCGGCGGCAGCTTGGGGTTGTGCTCCAAAACGGGAAACTCCTGTCCGGGGATATATTCACCAATATAGTGGGGTCCAATCCAAGCCTGACCATTGATGACGCCTGGGAGGCGGCAAGAATGGCCGGGCTGGAAAAGGACATAAAGGATATGCCCATGGGCATGCACACTGTAGTCAGCGAGGGGGCGGCCACCCTGTCCGGCGGACAGAGGCAGCGGCTGCTGATAGCACGGTCCATTGTCAATAAGCCTAAAATAGTATATTTTGACGAGGCCACCAGCGCCCTGGACAATAAGACCCAGGCCATTGTCAGCCAGAGCCTGGACGGGCTCAAGGCCACCCGGGTGGTCATAGCCCACCGGCTGAGCACGGTCATTAACTGCGACCGGATCATCGTTTTGGATAAGGGAAGGATCATTGAGGAAGGGTCTTACCAGGATTTAATGAAAATGAACGGAGTTTTTTCAGAGCTGGCCAGACGGCAGCTTGCCTAGACATTTAGTCTCATGCTGAAAAAATTTATACAATCATGTAATGGATTGCCGGCAAACACGTATTAACATATGCAAATGAAAAAAGATCGCGGCCTGAAGAGGTTATTATAAAAAGGAGGTACCAACTGTGGAAAGACAGGAACTTGAGCAAAAGCTTATCAAGAAAGCGTGGGAAGACAGCAATTTCAAAAAGCAGCTGCTTAGCGACCCCAAAGCGGTGTTAGAGAAGGAATTAGGGCAAGCTCTTCCTGAAAAACTGCAAGACCAGGCTGTGGAGGAGACATCCAATACGGTCTATATCAGGATTCCCAGGAACCCGGAGGAGCTGTCGGAAGATGAACTGGATAATGTGGCCGGGGGGTTGGGGTTAGGTACCGTTATTGATGCCGCAACCGGAGGTGGTACAGAGAATACTTGCAATAATTTTAGTATAATATCGCTTTAGTATGTGAAATCGAGGGGAAG
>JAMCWI010000001.1 GCA_023481335.1 Bacillota bacterium
CTGAGTGAGCTGGGCATTAGCCGGATTAGCATCGAGCCTTTGGGAATCGACAAATGGTCAGTTGCCAATGACAATCCTTTGACGATATTTTTCCGTTCATCCCTTGGACTTCCTGATCCTCACGTAGCAATTAACATATTGAACGCTTTGACGGATGTTAAACGTCAGATCACATTATGGCTCCAGGCATGGGAACAGACACAGCGGGTCGATGGTATCGCGAATCAGAACGAATCCAGCTAACGCGTTCCCCAGTCTCCTGGATCCTAATTCCATATTCCCATTTTAAAAGTGCGAAAGACGGGAAATATAAGTAATGTTGATTTAATTAACCGTTTAGAGGAAAAGGTATTGGCCGGTCAGGATATTACCCGGGAAGAGGCTCGAAAGTTGGAAAAATTGGCAGAGTCTGACCTGTATCATTTGTTTGCTGCTGCTAGCAGGATTCGTGATATACGGGCTGGCAAGAAGGTGGACCTTTGTTCTATTATCAACGCCAAGTCCGGTCGGTGTTCAGAAAACTGTAAATTTTGCGCCCAGTCTGCGCATCATCAGACTGGAGTGGACGTTTATGATTTGTTGGATGGGGAGACAATTTTAGAACGAGCACTTCAGATGGAAGCGGAAGGAGCCCAACGGTTCTCCCTGGTGACCAGTGGCCGGGGGATAAGTGAAGGCGATCTTGTTAAGGTCTTAAGCATTTACCGGCGTTTGGCCCGAGAAACCAACCTGAAGCTTTGTGCATCCCTGGGGATAATTACCGAAAACATGGCTCGAAGCTTAAGGGAAGCTGGTGTAAGCATGTACCATCATAACCTGGAAACATCGGAAGGCTACTTTCCTCAAATATGTACTACTCACAGTTATCAAGACCGCATCAACACCATAAAAGCGTGTCAGGCCGCGGATTTGGATGTTTGCAGCGGCGGGATTATTTCGATGGGTGAAACCATGGGCCAGCGTTTGGAGATGGCCTTTACTTTAAGGGAATTAGAGGTGCAGTCTATACCCATAAATATTCTCAATCCCATCGCAGGTACTGCCCTGGAAACACAACTGCTGTTGCATCCCTTAGAAATATTACAAACTATAGCAATTTACCGTTTTATTTTACCACAAGCAATGTTGCGGTTCGCAGGTGGCCGCGAAAATGCCCTGCGAAATTTGCAGTCTATGGGTTATTTAGCAGGAATCAATGCTACATTGGTAGGTAGTTATTTAACCACCTCCGGTCGTACTGTGGCGGAAGATATTCAAATGATACAGGATATGGGGTTAGTAGTATAGTAATCAGGAAAAAGTGAGCTGCAACCGTTAAACCCGGAGGAATCTTGACGGGCTTCGCACTTAACGCGGAGCCCCTTTTGTCATGGGTTTTTATACTATATTTTATAGTGGACTTCTTATCAAACCTGTCCTAAGGAAAACTGAACCACGATATTAACTTTAAAGAATCTTTAAAATTGAATGTTATAATCTAAAGGATGCAACTTCATGGGAGGGAAAATAAAGATGCAAGAAACCCTACAGGTTGGTCCTTTTTTGCTCAAGACGCAATGGTTGGTTATTATTCTTTCCGCGCTCGCGGGTTATTTTGTTGTAAAATACCGCTTGAGAAGAGCTGGATATCCAGATAAACGGATGATCGAGACGATCGAAAACAGTTTAATTATCGCTCTTATGGTATGGAAATTTAGCTTAATTCTTTTCGATCCGGTAAGTGTTGTTACCAACCCTTTGGCTTTACTCTATTTCTCGGGTGGCGAGCATGGGGTCTGGCTGGCCGCGGTAGTCGTAATCTTTTATTTTTACTATCGTTTGAAAAAGGATCAAGTTTCAGTGTGGGTTTATGGGGATTTATTAGCTGCAGGTTTTTTGGCTGCCACAGCAGTGTACTATATGATTGACTTGGTTGGGAATAAACAAACGGTATGGGTTGATGGGAGTGAAATTCTAATCGCCTTGCTTATTCTCCTGTTATTCTTTTGGAGAAGCAAAGAAATCGGCAAGCCGTCTGTCTTGAATCAAGTTTTATTGTGGTTTAGCCTGGGTCAAGTGTTTATTTTGTTTTTGAACCCGCTCAAACAGAATGATTGGTGGGGGTTTTCCCAAGAGCAAATTCTCTATTTAAGCCTTGCCGCACTTTGTCTTAGCATAGATTTGGTTGTGGAGAAGAAAAGACTTAATAAGGCTAAACAGGATTAATTAAAAAATTGCATAGGGGGGAAGTTCGGTGGAGAATATCTCAGTTCTATTTGCCTTTACGGCAGGGATGTTATCGTTTTTGTCGCCGTGTGTATTTCCGTTAATTCCGGCTTATGTTGTCAATCTTACAGGTTCAACGTTTGGAAACAATAGGGTGGAGGTTTCCAAACGATTGTTACTGGCCCGTTCTCTCAGTTTTATTATGGGTTTTAGTATAATTTTTGTGCTGATGGGGGCCTCGGCCAGCGTACTGGGACAGATTTTCACCCATAACCGGGATGTTATCCAAAAAATAAGCGGATTTTTGATTATTATTTTTGGTTTACAGATGGCGGGAATCTTAAAACTGCGTTTTCTCATGATGGAAAAACGTTGGGAAGCTAAACAAACAGGGGAAAAGAATGTTTGGCGATCCTTCATTCTGGGCATGTCATTTGGAGCCGGCTGGACACCCTGTGTCGGTTTGGCGCTTTCTTCAATTCTCCTGCTGGCCGGATCTTCAAATACGGTTTATAGTGGGATGGTTATGCTTTTCGTTTATTCCCTGGGTTTAGGCATTCCGTTTCTGGCAATCTCCCTAATCATTACGTATTCTTTGCGCGTTGTGCGGAAAATTAATCGAAGTTTAGGCTTTCTCTCCTTAATCAATGGCTGGATTCTCATTGGCATGGGCTTATTGTTGTTTACAGGCCAGTTGCAGAAGATAAGCGCCTGGTTAGCCGGGTTTACTTTTTTTACGTATTAGAAAGGAAGATAAAGGAATGAAAAAGTTTTTAGCGGTTGCCTTTTTAATAGGACTGGTGATTTGGGGGTTGTATTCAAAGCCCAATTCAGCCGGAGTGCCCACGAATACGGATCAAGGGCAGCAGTTGACAGTCGGTCTGGAAAAAGGGAATCTGGCACCGGACTTTG
>JAMCWI010000159.1 GCA_023481335.1 Bacillota bacterium
GGATTTACCGATTTCGCAAAAACCGGGGCAGCCGTCCAAACAGGTGGTGCACATGCCGCTAAAGGGGCAGTAGCTCTCGGGGGTGCGCAGTTTGGTCATGGTGGCGGTGCTGGCATTGGTGCCATTGCTAAATGTCATTTTTAAATTACCTCCTAAAATTGTCTGTTTTTCTAAGAAGGGTCAACCTTCAACTCCTGCTTAGTAGTTGGTGAGATATCGTTCTATTTCCCAAGGATGAACATCGTAGTGGAACTGATCCCACTCCAACCTTTTGATCTCCAGGTAGCGTTCAAAGGTGTGGCTGCCAAGTATTTGTCGGACAAATTCATCTTGATTGAGGGCTTCCAAGGCTTCCCCCAAATTGCGGGGCACCCGGTCAAAAATAACGTCCTCGTCTAAGGAAACCGGCAGGGGACGTTTTTGTTCGATGCCCTTTAAACCGGCCTGCATAATGAGCGCCACGGCCAAATAGGGGTTGCAGGTGGCGTCGGGACTGCGCAGTACAATGCGGGTATCCACGCCCCGCTGGCTGGGAACCCGGATCATGGAGTTTCTGTTTCCTTCGGACCATCCCTTTAACACGCGATCCAGTTCGGAGTTGCCTAAACGCTTGTAAGAGTTGACCAGCGGGTTGGCAACGGCGGTGATGGCAGAAGCGTGATCGGTGATGCCTGCGATGAAGCCGCCTGCCAGGGAACTTAACTCATGGGGATTGGCGGCATCAAACAAAGCGTTTTCGGCATCCTGCCACAGGCAAAGGTTTAATGCCATGCCGGAACCGCTGTGCCCGGGCAAGGGTTTCGGCATAAAGGAAGCATGCAAACCGTGCCGCTGGGCGATGGTGCGAACCACATACTTAAAGGTGGCAATTTTGTCGGCCATACTCAAGGGGCTCTCTTCCCTCAGCACAATTTCGTGCTGACCGGGAGAATTTTCGTGATGGCTGGAAACAATCTGAAAGCCCATTTCTTCCAGGGTAAGTACCATATCCCGGCGGGCATTTTCGCCTAAATCCACCGGCGTTAAATCGCAAATCCCCGCATCATCATGGGGCCGTGGAATGGGCTGCCCCTGCTGGTCGGTGTGAAAGAGAAAAAATTCAATTTCAGCACCCACTGAAAGTTCCAAATTTGTTTTTTCCGATACCTTTACGGAATCCCTTAGTTTGCTGCGTCCGCAGCCGGGGTAAGGTGTGCCCTCTGCTGTCACCACATCGCAAATCAGGCGGGCCACCGCCCCCTCCCGGGGACGCCAGGGAAACACTTGAAAGGTGGTGGGGTCCGGTTTTAAAAACACATCCTGCTGCCGGGGGCCGTACTTTCCTTCCAACACCCCGCTGTCGAAGCTTATTTTGGCATTGAGTGCCCTTTCCAGTTCTTCCACGGTAACGGCAATGTTTTTAAAAGAGCCTTGAATATCGGTAAACTGGAGGCGAACAAACTTGACATGGTATTCTTGCGCTTTTTCCATTACTTCCTGGGCTGTTACAGGCAGCATCATAACCCTCCTTGTGGGTTGGGCGGTATTAAAATGAAAAGCGTCCCAACCAGATCCTTAGTTTTCCCTAAAGATCCGGTTGGGACGCCTTTGCCCCAGAAAATTATTTACTTGACAATTACTATACCTTTTTTCGTGCTTATTAGTCAATAAACTGACAGCAATTATATTGTATACATTTACTGCCGGTTAATGATCCCTCGCCAGGGAGGTGATGATGCGCTGGGCCACTTTTGCCAGAGAGCTGCTGTAATCCATACTCAATTTCTGCAGGTGGCGGTACGCCGCCTGTTCGCTCAACCCCTTTTTCTCGATAAGCAGCCTTTTGGCGTGGTCTACCAGCTTTTTTTCCTCCAACATCTTTTTCAGCTTGCGGTTTTCCTGTTCCATCCTGACCAGCCTTTTAAATGTTGCCAGGGCCATCTCCAGGGTGGGGATAAGGTTTGCTTCGTCAATGGGTTTGGTTAAATACCCCAGTACCGCAGAAAATTTAGCCTCTTCAATGAGTTCCCGGTGGGAATGGGAAGTTACCAAAACAACAGGGGCCAGGTGGTGTTCCTCGATGGTCCGGGCCACCTCCAACCCTTTGGAACCCGGCAGGTCCCCTTCCATAATGATCAAATCCGGTTGGTTTTGAAAGGCAGCCTGCTGGGTGCTTCTGCCGTCCTCGGTTTCCGCCACCACCAAATAGCCTTGCTGTTGCAGCAAATCTTTTAATTTTTTCCTGAATTCTACGTCTGGATCTGCCAGCAGTACGCGTCTTTCAAACATGCCACGGCCACCTCATAGTGTGCTGTTGAATTAAATTGTAATCCCAGGCCGAACTAATGTCCACTTTTATTTCTTTTTCCAACAATTCCGAAGGCCTCGATATATTGTTTCATAATTTTTTAATGCACATCTTTAGAATTCAAAGCATAATATGAATTAACAAATTGGAATACGTCATGGTTATGTGACACAAGGGCAATGGCGCTGCTTGTTAAAGGATTTCTCTTTAACGGGTGGGCTTTTTTTATTTCAAAACAATTTCAGGAAGGATGACTTTTATGTGTGGTATTTCTGGATGGATTGACCGTGAGATTCAACTGCCCCGGGATCGTGTTGTTTTGGAAAGCATGACCGCCACCCTGACCAATCGCGGGCCGGATGCCGAGGGCTGCTGGTATTCTAACCGGGCTGCCCTGGGGCATCGACGTCTGACGGTGGTTGACCCCGAGGGGGGTGCTCAGCCCATGGTTCGTACCCTGGGCGACCGCACCTATGTGATAGTTTATAACGGCGAGCTTTATAATACTCCTGAATTGCGCCGGGAATTGGAGTACCGGGGCCATACCTTCCGGGGGCACTCCGATACCGAGGTCTTGCTGACATCCTATATTGAGTGGGGCCCCCCTTGCGTAGAAAAATTTAACGGCATCTTCGCCTTCGGCATTTGGAGCGAGGCCGATCAAAGCCTGTTTATGGCCCGGGATCGCCTGGGCGTTAAACCTTTGTTTTATGCCCGGCGGGGCAATGCCTTACTCTTCGGCAGTGAGTTGAAGGCCCTGCTGGCTCACCCCCTGGTGCAGCCCGGTTAGAATACCAG
>JAMCWI010000009.1 GCA_023481335.1 Bacillota bacterium
CATCATTTTGCCCAGGCGGAGCAACTTTATTAACATGTGGATGGATAAGCAGCAAATGGTCATCCCCTGGGAAAGTGTCCGCAAGATTGGTGAGGAAGTTATTATTGTAGAAATGGATCAATGCAATCCTATTTTTCAAAAGTACAGCTATTAGGAACCCCGATATTGGGGTTCTTTTTGTCTGGTTATTGGCTAATTGCCTTCAGAAGATAATAAGTTAATTTGTTTAGTGCCAGGCACCATATGGAACTTGACAAGTATAATTGAGGTAATAGATAATAAAATGCAACAATTGTGCATACTCAGGTGCAAATTCATAAAAGGCGGTGGGCTGATGATAAGAGTAGTTGTGGCAGGGGCCCTGGGCAAAATGGGTCAGGAATCCTGTAAAGCGGTGGTACAGGCAGAGGGAATGCAATTGGTGGGGGTTGTGGACAGCCGGGACAGCGGCAATTCAATCGGTACATACATCGGTAAGCCGGAAATAAACGTTACCGTTTCAAACAACCTGGAGCAAGTGCTCCGGGATTTGCAGCCGGATGTTTTAGTTGACTTTACAAGACCCGGCGTGGTTCAAGGAAACATCGAAATGGCCATCAATGCCGGTGTAAGACCGGTGATCGGAACCACCGGAATGAGTGCCGGTGAAATAGAACGTTTTATCCAGCTGGCCTCCGATAAAAAAGTTGGGGGATTGATTGCGCCCAATTTTGCTGTTGGCGCTTTATTAATGATTAAATTTGCCACAGAGGCTGCTAAATATTTTCCCCATGTGGAAATTATTGAGTTGCATCATGACCAGAAGATGGATGCACCCTCGGGAACCGCGGTGAAAACAGCGGAATCCGTTGCAGCTGTCAGAGGCCATTTATCCCAGGGGATGCCCAGTGAATTTGAAAAAATTGAAGGGGTCCGGGGTGGCAATTTTGAAGGGATGCGCATCCACAGTGTGCGGCTGCCCGGCTTTGTTGCCCACCAGGAGGTGATTTTTGGCGGCATCGGGCAGACATTGAGCATCCGGCATGATTCCATCTCCCGGGAGTCCTTTATGCCAGGTCTTATTATGGCTGTACGCAAGGTGATGGCACTGGATCATTTGGTTTACGGATTGGAAAATCTGTTGTTCGAATAACTAAATATGGTATTTCTCGCACCTCCGTTAAGACCGCACGTACAAGCACCTTCCCCTTCGGCCCCTCATATCATGTAGTGTGTCATAGATGGTTGAGAGGAGGGGGACATCATGCAGCCCGATTTAAAAGGGGTGAAGGTGGCTGTCCTGGGTGGTGATGCCAGGGAAATTGTACTGGTTTCCACCCTATCTCGCCTGGGCGCATATGTGAGGGTCGTTGGCCTGCCGGTCAAACACGATCCTCCGCATGTGAGTCTTTATCAAAGTTTGGAAGAGGCATTGGCAGATGTTCAGGCGGTAATATTGCCAGTCCCAGGCATTCTGGAAAGCGGCAATCTTTATTGTGTTTATGAAGAGAAGCCTCTGGTACTTTCTGAAGCATTACTGGTGAAGCTGCCTCCCCAGGCTCCTATTTTCGTAGGATTTGCCCGGCCCAAGCTGAAAGAAATTGTGCAAAGAAGCAATGTAAAATTGATCACGGTGTTGGATCTGGACGAAGTGGCCATTCTAAATTCCATTCCCTCTGCGGAAGGGTCTATTCAGATGGCCATGGAAAATACGGCCATTACCATTCACAACAGCAAGTCCTTTGTGTTGGGTTTCGGCCGCACCGGTGCCAGTATTGCCAGGCTGCTGCATGGCATGGGTGCCAGGGTTACTGTGGTTGCCAGATCTCCGGCTGATCGGGCCAGGGTTTATGAGATGGGGATGGAGGCGATCTCCTTCCAGGAGCTGTCGGATGCAGTTGCCAGGGCGGAAATCATTTTTAACACGGTACCGGCGGTCGTACTAAGCAACAGCGTTTTAAGCAAGGCAAGGGAAGATGCAGTGATCATCGACGTGGCTTCCCCACCCGGCGGCACGGACTTTGAGGCTGCGGCAAGATTTGGCATTAAGGCCCTTTTGGCCCCTGGCCTGCCAGGCAAGGTGGCGCCAAAAACCGCCGGGGAAATCTTGTCCAAGGTGATTCCCTCCCTTCTGGCGCAAGAATTAGTACGGAAAAACGGACAGTAAAGGAATGGCTTACGGAGGTGCGGCATATGCGTTTAAAAGGAGTATGTGTTGGCTTTGCCCTGACCGGTTCCCACTGCACATTAGATGAGATTATGCCTAAAATTCAGGAACTGGTGGACGAAGGGGCGGAGGTCTTTCCCATTGTGAGTTATGCGGTTGATCAAATCGACACCCGTTATGGTACGGTGCAAAAATGGCGTGATTTATTAAAGCAAATAACCGGTAAAGAGCCTATCAACACGGTCAGCGGCGCTGAACCTGTGGGGCCCCAAAAAATGGTTGATGTGGTGGTTATTGCCCCTTGCACCGGTAATACCATGGCCAAATTGGCCAACGGGATTACGGATACACCGGTCTTAATGGCAGCCAAGGCCCATTTGAGAAACCAAAGACCGGTTATCTTGGCAATTTCCACCAATGACGGTTTGGGAATGAATGCAAAAAATCTTGGATTACTTCTTAACACCAAGAATGTTTATATGGTACCATTTGGTCAGGACAGTCCCACCGGAAAACCAAACTCCCTGAAAAGTCGCATGGATTTAATCATTGATACGATTTTGCAATCCATGCAGGGAAAACAGTTACAGCCCATTTTAGTGCAGCCCTAAGGGTAGCCAAACCGGGGGGGGAATCCAACTCATTTGAGGAGGGAACGTGAAAATTGAAAAAGGTAAATGTTGTTGTAGTCGGCGCCACCGGAGCAGTGGGTCAAGAACTTTTAAATATATTAAGTGAACGCAATTTTCCCATTAACCAGCTGAAACTCTGTGCAACTTCCCGTTCTGCCGGAACTGTAATCCAGTTTCAGGGCCAGAAGTATGTAGTTGAGGAGACCACCCCCGAGTCCTTTAGCGGCATGGATATCGCTTTGTTTGCCGGCGGTAAAGCAAGTTTGGATTTCGGCCCGGCGGCTGTGGAACGCGGCTGCGTCGTCATTGATAACAGCAGCAACTACCGGATGGACCCGACAGTTCCCCTGGTGGTGCCGGAGGTCAATCCGGAGGATGTTACCGGACATAAAGGGATTATTGCCAATCCCAACTGCTCCACCATTATTATGGTGGTTGCTTTAAAACCAATTTATGATGCAGCAGGCATCAAGCGGGTGGTGGTTTCCACCTACCAGGCGGTGTCCGGGGCCGGCAAAGAAGGTATTGAGGAACTGACCGGACAGGTGAAGGCGGTGCTGGACGGCAGGGAATACCCGCCCGGCAAGTTTGCACACCAAATTGCCTTTAACCTGATTCCTCACATCGATGTATTCCAGGAGATGGATTACACTAAAGAAGAGTGGAAAATGGTCAAAGAAACCCAGAAAATTATGCATGACGAAAACCTACGGGTGACCGCCACCACCGTTCGTGTGCCGGTCTATCGCAGTCACTCCGAATCCATCAATATTGAAACCGAGCGTAAATTGACTGCCGCCCAGGCCAAAGAAGTTCTGGCCAAAGCGCCGGGTGTGATTGTGCAGGATGATGTAGCCAACAAAGTGTATCCCATGCCCCTGTTCACCTCCGATAAAGATGAGGTTTTCATAGGGCGCATTCGGGAAGACAACACCGTTGACAATGGCCTGAACCTCTGGGTGGTGGGCGATCAAATTCGCAAAGGCGCGGCAACCAATGCCGTACAGATTGCGGAACTTATGTTAAAATACGACTGCTTAATGGAGAAGAAGTAACATGCGTTTTCTTGTGCAGAAGTTTGGCGGCACCTCCCTGGTCAACCAGGAATTAAGAGACCTGGTGGCAGGCAGAATTATTGCCGCAGCAGACGAAGGTTTTGCACCGGTGGTTGTGGTTTCTGCCATTGGTCGTGCGGGGGAACCCTATGCCACCGATACCTTGCTTCATTTTGTGTTATCCATACACCGGGATCTGCCCGCCAGGGAAATGGATATGTTGATGTCCTGCGGGGAGATCATATCCGGTGTAGCCATGGTTAACACGCTGCAAAGGATGGGTAGGCAGGCTGTTCTTCTTACCGGGGCACAGGCGGGAGTAATCACCGATGACAACCATAATGACGCCCGTATTATCCGGGTTGACCCGAAGAATATTATTAAGCAAGCGGAACAGGGAAAAATTGTGGTGGTGGCCGGTTTCCAGGGAACCAATGAAAAGGGAGAAGTTACAACTTTGGGCCGTGGGGGCAGCGATACCACCGCTTCCGCTCTGGGCGTAGCCCTGAATGCAGAATGCATTGACATTTATACCGATGTGGAAGGAATTATGACCGCAGACCCAAGAATTGTGGAAGATGCACGGATTTTGGATTCCGTTACCTACAATGAAATTTGCCAGCTGGCCCACGAAGGGGCCAAGGTGATCCATCCCAGGGCAGTAGAAATTGCCATGCAGAAGAACATTCCCATCCGGGTTCGCTCTACCTTCACCGATGCCCCGGGAACTCTGGTAACCAGTCATCATGAGGTTTATGGCACCATTGATATTACCAGAGATCGGCTGGCCAGCGGCGTTACCCATATTGCAGGAGTGACCCAGTTAAAAATCCATGTAAAAGATGTCACTGTGGAAGAGCCTGCCTTACGCATTTTTAGAGCGTTGGCTCTGGCAGATATCAGCATTGACTTTATCAATGTCAGCCCGGAAATCATTATGCTGACGGTAAAGGATGAGGTGGCGCAAAAAGCTGTGGCTGTGCTTGAAAACCTGGGCATCTACCCCCAGGTTCGATCCAACTGCGCCAAAGTTTCCACGGTAGGTGCAGGAATGACCGGTGTACCGGGTGTTATGGCTCGGATTGTCCAGGCCCTCAGCGAGGAAGGGGTGGAGATTTTACAATCCGCCGACTCCCATACCACCATCTGGGTTTTGGTGGAGAAAGAAAATATGAAAAAAGCCATCCGCGCCCTGCACCGGAAGTTTGAACTGGGTAACAGCAAAAATTAATTATTTGCAGATGGGGAATAAATTAGAAAGATGGTGATAGTCAATGGCAGCCGTAGATTTCGGGCGGGTTCTTACTGCGATGGTGACTCCCTTTAATCCTGATTTATCGGTAAACTTCGCCCAAGCAAGAAAATTAGGCAAGTATTTGGTGGAAAACGGATCCGACGGACTGGTGGTCTGCGGCACTACCGGGGAATCTCCCACCCTTGACAAGGAAGAAAAAATCGCACTGTTTAAAGCCATTGTGGAAGAGGTGGGGGGCCAGGCCACGGTGGTGGCCGGCACCGGCAGCTATGATACCGCCAAAAGCATCGCCTTAACCAAAGAGGCAGAGAAGGTTGGTTGTGACGGTGTTATGCTGGTGGCACCCTATTATAACAAGCCCTCCCAGGAAGGGCTGTACCGCCATTTTCGGGCGGTGGCGGAAAGCACCAGCCTGCCGGTGATCCTTTATAATATTCCGGGCCGTACCGGCATTAATGTGCTGCCGGCCACGGCGGCCAGACTGGCGGCGGATGTTCCCAACATGGCGGCCATTAAGGAAGCCGCCGGCAATATTGATCAGGTTTCGGAACTGTGCCGCCTGCTGCCCGAGGACTTTGCCATTTACAGCGGCGATGATTCCATGACCCTGCCCATGCTGTCCCTGGGAGCCAAAGGCATCATCAGTGTGGCGGCCCACGTGGCAGGCAAGCAAATACAGGAAATGATAGACGCCTTTACATCGGGGAATACCACATTGGCAGCCAATCTGCACAAGCAGTTATACCCGCTTTTTAAAGGATTGTTCATTACTACCAACCCCGTTCCTGTAAAGGCTGCGTTAAACCTTAAGGGTTTCGCTGTAGGCGGTGTTCGGCTGCCACTGGTGGATGCCACCTCCGGTGAGATTGAATCTGTCAAAGGTGTGATGAAAAGCCTGGAACTGCTATAAGTGTTTTATCTGCAGGACACACCGTGTCCTGTTTGTATTTTTTTGGCACTTCTGGGTAATCATATTGCCGTCAGAGCATAATTTGAGTATAATTTATTGCGTAGGTTACAGGGACGGTTTACCACAGCAGTGTACAATTTCATATTTTTCCCCGCCTTCTCCTAGTTTCTCACCGTTTTAGTAAATCGTGATGCTTGTATCAAATCATTTTTGCAACTATTTAGATCGTAGGAGGTGCGGTTTTGGCGAAAGAACCTAAATTAGCCGTAATCCCCTTGGGGGGATTAGGCGAGATCGGTAAAAATATGACCGCGGTGAGATTCGGGGAAAATATTGTACTCATTGACTGTGGTTTAATGTTTCCGGAGGAGGAAATGCTGGGGATTGACATTGTCATCCCGGATATAACGTACCTATTGGAACACAAAGAACAGGTGCTGGGTATTTTGCTTACCCATGGCCACGAGGATCACATTGGTGCGCTGCCTTACGTCCTGCGGCAAATCAATGTGCCGGTGTTTGGTTCTAAACTTGCCCTTGGCTTGGTTCAAGGTAAATTAAAAGAACACAACATGCTGGATCAAGTAAAACTAAATACCGTAAAACCCAGGGATTCCATTCAAATCGGCCCCTTTAAATGTGAGTTTATCCGGGTATCCCACAGCATACCGGATGCCATGGCCATTGCCATCCATACACCTGTAGGAACCTTACTGCATACCGGGGATTTTAAAATCGACCAGACCCCGGTGGACGGTGAAGTCATTGATTTACCCAAGTTTGCGGCACTGGGCGAAAAGGGCGTTTTGGTCATGATGTCCGACAGCACCAACGTTGAGCGTGCGGGATATACCCTGTCCGAAAGGGTTGTGGGCAACACCTTTGATGAAACCTTCCGGCATGCTACGGAAAGGATCATTATCGCCACCTTTGCCTCCAATGTTCACCGCCTGCAGCAGGCCATTACCGTGGCCCATAAATACGACCGCCACGTGGCGGTGGTGGGCCGAAGTATGGTGAATGTCATGCAGGTGGCCAGTGAACTGGGCTATATTCACATTCCCGATGGCACCTTGATTGAACTGGACGAAGCCGCCAGGCTGCCCAAGAATAAGGTGGTTTTGCTCACCACCGGCAGCCAGGGTGAACCCATGTCTGCCTTAACCCGCATTGCCATGAACGACCACCGTCAGGTGGACGTCATGCCCGGGGATACCGTGATTATCTCTGCCACCCCCATCCCCGGCAATGAAAAACTGGTTGCCCGCATCATCGATCAGCTGTTTAAACTGGGGGCCAAAGTCATCTACGAGGCCGTTTCCGGCATCCATGTTTCCGGCCACCCCAGCCAGGAAGAGTTAAAATTAATGCTTAACCTCATCCGGCCTAAATTTTTCATTCCGGTACACGGGGAGTATCGAATGCTGAAAAGACATGCTGAACTGGCCAGGGATTTAGGAATACCGGCTGAAAATATTTTTGTCGGGGAGAACGGCCAGGTCTTTGAATTTACCCGTAAGTTCGGGCGAATGGCCGGTAGAGTTACTTCCGGCAGAGTGCTGGTGGACGGACTGGGCGTCGGCGATGTCGGCAACATTGTGCTGCGGGACAGAAAACAATTGTCCCAGGACGGCATCTTAATTGTGGTTGTCACCATGGATAAAGAGCAAAATCAAGTACTGGCGGGCCCCGACATTGTTTCCAGGGGATTTGTTTATGTACGTGAATCGGAAATGCTGATGGAAGAGGCTAAAACAAAGGTAAAAATCGCCTTGGACAAGTGTTGTAACCGCGGCATTTCTGAGTGGGCGGCCATTAAATCGCAAATCAGAGATGATTTAGGGAAATTCTTATATGAAAAAACTAGGAGAAGGCCAATGATCTTACCGATCATCATGGAAGTATAACCGTACTCCCGCCCCAGGGCGGGAGTTATTTATTTTTACCGGCAAGGTTTTTGCCAAATCAATACATTATGCGTTCTTGTTATAAGCATACTAATGGCAATGTTACAGAAACAATGCGAGGAGTGACTCCCTTGAAGAAACAGCGCTATACCAGTGATCAACCCGGAGCAGTACCCTTTACACCGGTTACCCCCAATCCCATGCAGCCGCCGTCTGTGCCGGATCTGCCGCCCACCAATCCACAACCCAACCCGCAAACCAATCCCGGTGTGCCCGGTGCTCCCAAAAGGGTTACGGGACAGGCCAAAGGAACACTGGAGAACATAAAAGAATTGGGGACACCTACCGTGCCGGAAAATATTAAAAGCAATATTCACTGTGTTACCATCGTCGGACAAATCGAAGGGCACATCGTACTGCCCAACCAAAACAAAACCACCAAATACGAACATATCATCCCGCAATTGGTGGCCATTGAACAGGATGACAATGTAGAGGGTGTTTTGTTAATCCTCAATACCGTAGGCGGCGATGTGGAGGCCGGTCTGGCCATTGCCGAGGTGGTGGCCACCATGACCAAACCAACCGTAGCCCTGGTACTGGGCGGCGGCCACAGCATCGGTGTTCCCATAGCCGTTTCCGGCTCCTATAGTTTTATCGCCCCCACGGCTTCCATGACCATTCACCCCATCCGGCTCACCGGCCTGGTGATCGGCGTGCCGCAGACCTATGATTACCTGGACAAGATGCAGGACAGGGTGATTCGTTTTGTTACCGATCATTCCAAGGTTACAGAGGAACAATTCAGGCAGCTCATGTTTAAAACCGGAGAACTGGCCAGAGATATCGGCACCGTGGTTATTGGCAAGGATGCCGTGGAATACGGATTGATTGATGAGGTTGGCGGCATCGGACAAGCCCTCTGCAAACTGAAGGAAATCATTGAGGAGCGCAGAGGGAAAGAGAGGTGCATGCTGCAGTGATTTTGTGGACGCCCCTGTCGGCGGAACAGGTTCTGGCAGGTTTTGACGACCAAATATATCCTGACTACGAGTCCGGTGAAGTGGCAGGCATTCCTGTTCTGTTGGAAAAAACGGAGAACGGCAAAAAGAGAGTGGTACGCATCAATAGCACCGATCTGGCTCATTTTCTTAATAAGAATGTATATCCAGGCTTGCTAACGTAAAAAACTAGGAACGGCACCCCGTCTTCGGGCTGCCGTTCCTAGTTTTTAACGGTAATACTGCTGGGGGATGCCTCCATAATTCTGCTGGTTGCCCATGGCTGGCATATTATAGCTTTGGAACGTACCCATTCCCATCCCCTGGCCCATATTCATCATCTGTTGCTGGGGAGTTTGAATGGCCTGGCTCTGAGCCTGCCGGTGCATGGTCATCATGCTTTGCTGTATTTCATTAGCCATTTTCTGCGTGTCGCTTTGCACCTGGTTAATCATGCTTTGTTCAGCCAGCATAGGCTGGTGCCAGCCCTGTTGGTTGGCATAGTTATAGGCCTGTTTTTGCTCGGCAAAGGTTCGGTTTAAGACATTGATGTAATCCTGACGTAAATGCTCATCGTCACATTCTACAATTCTCTGGGTTAAACAAGCGGCATCCCATTTCATCTGGTTGATTAATGCCATACACAAATTCTTGTCGGTCACTTGATCACCGCGCATGGTGATAACCTCCTTTCATTATTGAATTGTCCCCATATTGGTGTGCTGCGCCAATCTTTGAAAAGCATCCATACGACTGCGGGCAAAGCTTTCACACATCTGGCGGAGCTGCGGGTCGGTGCACTCCCGTGCAAAGTGATTGAATTGTCCCGCCAAATTGCTTTCCAGCATCAGATGGCTTTGCAGGTCAAGCAGTTCCCGGGCAGTGGCTCTTCCTTTGGCATGCGGCATGGTTGAAGCCCCCTTTCTGAGTAGAAATATTGATGGATCCTATGTTAATATGGATTGGCAGGGCTTTCTTTATACATCAATGGTATCCGAAGTATCCAATTAAAGGATTTTGGAAATTTCTGTAGTATATATTAGTTGGAGGTGCCTGGCTTTGGACTTGTTAAAAAGATTGAAAAACGACTTAAAATATGAAATCTTCGGCATCATTTTAATTTCAGTCTCAGTGCTGGGTTTTATCAGTTTTGCCAATACGAACCTGGGTGCCGTCGGCGGTTTTGTGGGCCGCATTTTAAAGGGCCTGTTCGGCACCTTTGGCGGTATTGTCTTGATGGTATTCCTGGGCCTGTTCGGCATAAAACTTATTGTGGATCGCAGCCGTACCCCGGTAAACATTAAAGCCTACGGGGCTGTTTTGATGTTTTTGATTATCCTTACGGTATTGAGCCTGATGGTTCCCTTAAAGGCAAGCTTTATGGACGTCTTGACGGGGATTATGGACGAGAGCACCGCCAGCCAAGGCGGTGGACTCATCGGGTCAATGATTGCCTTTTTATTGATTCAATCCTTTGGCAAAGCCGGCACCTATATTCTGCTGACATCGGGCTTTGTGGTGGCACTTTTGCTGATGACCAATGTATCCATGGCGGTATTGGCGCAAAAAACCACCTCCAAGGCCAAAGACTGCTTCAGCAGTACTGGTAAAAGACTGAATAACTTTTTATTTACCGAAGTGGAAGAAGAGGACGCTGCAGGCAGCCAGGGTTCCCGCGGCACTATCACACCTGTGATTATCAACACTTCCCAGGATGAGCTGACCTACGGAGATGCTGCCCTGGACAAATACGGCATAAATGACGATCTGGAGAAAACAGGCCCTGTCAACCTTACCTGTGATGGTAAAGCCAAAACCTCCGAGCCCCATAAACACCCCACCCAGGACCCGCAGGAGGAGGTGCTTAACGCTTCCTATAAGCAGCTGTCGCTGCAGGATGTCGGCAATTTTAAGCTGCCCCCTTTAACCCTGCTGTCCAGACCCCTGAAAGGCAGCAAAAATATATCCACTGCCAAGGATATCACCGATAATATTACGAAGTTGGAGGAGACCCTGGAGAATTTCGGCATCAAGGCAAAGGTCACCCAGGTTTCCAGGGGGCCTGCCATTACGCGGTATGAAATCCAACCACCGGCGGGGGTAAAGGTCAGCCGCATTGTCAGCCTGGCCGATGATATTGCCCTATCCATGGCGGCCCCGGATGTACGGATTGAAGCCCCCATCCCGGGGAAAGCAGCGGTGGGTATCGAAGTTCCCAATCGGGAAATCTCCATGGTTCACATCCGGGATCTGCTGGAAGCCAAAGAATTTACCGGTGCCCCTTCCCGGTTGACAGTGGCTTTGGGGAAGGACATCGCCGGCACGCCGGTCCTGGCAGACCTGACCAAAATGCCACACCTGTTAATTGCCGGGGCCACCGGAGCGGGCAAAAGTGTTTGCATCAACACGCTGATCTCCAGCATTCTCTTTAAAGCCACACCGGACGAAGTAAAATTTTTAATGATCGACCCCAAAATGGTGGAACTGGCTACTTACAACGGTATCCCCCACTTGGTGTCCCCGGTGGTAACCAACCCTAAAAAAGCTGCCACAACCCTGCGCTGGGCGGTGCGGGAGATGGAGAGGCGATACGAACTGTTTGCCAATGTCGGTGTCAGAGACATTACCCGGTATAACAACCTGTTTAACGACAAGGGACCCGGGCAGGGGCAAAAACCGCTGCCCCTAATGGTTGTCATTATTGACGAACTGGCGTCCTCCACAATGGTGGCACCGGCGGATGTGGAGGACGCCATCTGCCGTCTGGCCCAGATGGCCAGGGCCGCCGGCATTCACCTGGTGGTGGCCACCCAGCGTCCCTCGGTGGACGTTATTACGGGATTAATTAAGGCCAATATCCCCTCCAGGGTCTCCTTTGCCGTTTCCTCCCAGGTGGACTCCAGAACCATTTTAGACATGGCCGGGGCGGAAAAACTGTTGGGCAAAGGCGATATGTTGTTTTTCCCCGTGGGAGCGCCCAAACCCATTCGAGTGCAGGGGGCGTATCTATCGGACCGGGAAGTAGAGGACCTGGTCAACTTCTTAAAGAAGCAGTCTGAACCGGTTTATGACGATACCGTGGCCAAGGAGGTGCCCAAGGAACCGGAAACCCAGGAAGCCGAAGACGAACTGCTGCCGGAAGCCGTAAAAATCCTGATTGAGACCGGCCACGCCTCCATTTCCATGCTGCAGCGGCGGCTGCACGTGGGTTATGCCCGGGCCGCCCGCCTGATCGATATTATGGAGAAAAAGGGCATTGTCGGCGGGTATGAAGGGAGCAAGCCCAGGGCCATTTTGATGACCATGGAGCAGTACATGCAAACCTTTAAAAATAAGTAACCCATTATTTTACTTTTTATCAATCTAATGGTCAGCTTACAAAAGTTGACCATTTCTGCAGGCCATGCTATACTGACGTTGGTTAAACAATTTGTATGTAAGTGGAAGAAAATCGTAGAACATATTAGAATTTGACCTTATTAGAGTGGAAATCATACCATATAGGATAATTTCTCTATTTTCTTTTGCAGGGATTAGTATGAAGAACCGAGAATAGAGGGCAGCAAGGAAGAAACAATAACATGGTTAAGGATACCACCATAACGGATGCTTTGCAGAGGAAGGATGCTTGCTTTGTTGATGTCCGTTCCGAGAAAGAATTTGCCGAAGGCTCCATACCAGGGGCCGTTAACATCCCCCTGTTTACCAATGAGGAACGGGCCAAGGTTGGCACAACGTACAAGCAGGCGGGAATAGAAGAAGCCAAAAGATTAGGTCTGGAAATTGCCGGTCCCAAATTGCCGTTACTGTTTGAACAAATGGCCGCCTTGGCAAAGGATAAAAAAGTATTTCTTTATTGCTGGCGCGGCGGTATGCGCAGCAAATATACAGCATCAATACTAAGCTCTCTAGGACTTTCCCTGTGCCGCATCCAGGGCGGGTACAAGGCTTACCGCAGGTTTGTGCACCGGTATTTAGACAGAGAGATGATTGCCCATAAGAGTATCGTCCTCCACGGACTTACAGGTGTCGGCAAGACCATCGTCCTCCAGAAACTTCAGGAAAGGAACCTGCCCATACTGGATCTAGAGAACATTGCCCGCCACCGGGGGTCTGCCTACGGCAAAATAGGTATGCCGGAGTCTCCTTCCCAAAAGGACTTTGAAGCCAAAATCGTACAAGCTCTGCTGGCAGCCGAAGACAAAGGCATCATTCTTGTAGAGTGTGAAAGCCGCCGACTGGGTAAACTAATTGTGCCTCCTGCCGTGATAAGCTCCATGTCCAAAGGCTGTCGCGTATTGCTCTATGCTTCTGTAAAAAGTCGAGTAGAACGAATTATCCAAGAGTATACCGATGGAACCGATGATAACATTGAAAGGCTCCAATTCAGTACCGGTTTGTTAAAAAAGTGCCTTGGCACTAAGAGAATAGATGATTTAAATCAAAAGATAGAGCAAAAGCGGTTTGCCGAAGTTATTCCATATTTACTGACCCACTATTATGACCCACTGTACAACTATCCTGACAGGCCGAGCAAAGGGTATGATCTGTCTGTGGACTGTGACGACCTGGAAAAAGCAGCCGACCAAATTGCTCAATGGGTGAAAAAACTGCCGGAGTATGGAATACCGGTGGAAAACGGAGGTGAATCTCGTGCCAATCGGGGAAATCTTGAGGAATGCGAGGATCGAGAAGGGTTATTCATTTGAGTATTTGGAAGAAGCCACGAAAATCCGGGCCAAATATCTGGAAGCCTTGGAAAAAGAAAACTTTGACGTTTTACCCGGCCATGTCTACGCCAAAGCCTTTTTAAGAACCTATGCCAAGTTCTTGGAATTGGACACTGAAGAGATTATGAGCCAGTTCAGTCAAATGAACCATGAAACTCCTGCACCGGAAATGGAAACCGAGGATCATGACCCCATACCCACCGCCACAGGAAGCAAAAAATGGCGGTATGCGGCGGCTGGTTTTGCCATTATTGCATTGTTAGCCTTTAACGCCCTCTATAATATCGGTGATAAGCCTGAAGACAACAGACCGGAACCGCCCAATACCGCCCAACAACCACCGACCAACAATGTTGCCAACCCCCCTGCTCCTGCCAACCCCACCGACAACAACCCGCCTGAAGCGCCCCAACCGCCCCGGCAGGTGGAAGGAGTGCGGGTGGTGCTGAAAGTAACGGACGGCCAAAGCTGGATGCAGATTGTGGCCGACGGCCAGACGGTTTTCTCCGGCACGGTAAATCCCGGTGAAACCAAGGATTTTCAAGCCAATGAAAAAATTTACATGCATGTGGGGAACGCCGGAGCGGTGGAAGTGAACGTAAACGGCAAAGACCTGGGACGTCTGGGTCAACCGGGCAAGGTGTCCAAAACGACCTTTAATGCCGGGGAAGAACCCCAATTAACACAGGGATAATAAAATACGTAAAGAAAATGAGGAGCCACCCGGCTCCTTATTCGTCTTTCAGCACAGTTTTGCAATGGGGGCATCTTTCGGGATTGCCCTGGTAAAATTCCCCGCAGTGGACACACCGGACCTGCATATCGGAAGTCACGTCCTGGGGTTTGCCCCTTTTTGGCTGATTATTATATTTTGAGCGAACATTAGACTGAAACAAATAAAAGGGAATCACTGCAGCGGGAACAAAAAAAGTTCCAACTGCCCAACGAACCGAAGATTCCCAAGGATAACCCTGCTTCCGCGTATCCCAGAAAATCCATAGGGCACCCAAGATCCCCATGACCAGCCAGAGTATATGCATATTCAGACCACCCAGTAGATTGGATTTATACTTTTATTTTACTTCATAATGATTAATATTGGAATGGTATACAGAACTAGCGACCCTGAAAAAGGTTGTTTTGTTAGTATTTACATATATAGAGTATGAAATATTTGCAGGTAATCTAAAAATTACTATAGAACTTAATTGATAAAGAGGGGGAACTATGCGATGGATAAGATGCCTATAATTGCCTTATTGCTACATTCTTTTCCTGAAAGTGTGATCATTGTTTCACTTGGAATCGCTCTGTTGGCGGAAAAAATTAGTTTACCTAGAGTAATCATCATTGGCTTGCTTTCTGCGGTTATTTGCTTTTTTATCCGTGAAATTCCTTTACCCTATGGATTTCATACGGTTTCTGGTGTCTTGATTCTAACAATCTTAATCTACAGCATACATCGTATCAGATTTAAAGTTGCTTTTGCGGCAGCCATGATAGCAATTACTAGCCTAATCACTTCACAGTTAATAATAACATCCTTAACCCTGTACGTAACCGGCTTAACGGTAAGTGAAGTTCTTAAGAACAGTTTCCTAAGAGTCATAATCCCTATACCGGAGCTGCTGTTTTTGGCAATGGTCACCTACATTGTAATTAAATATCGCCTGACTCTTATTAAAAAGAAGCCGTACCATGATAAGTTCTACTTCCTTGAGGAAAATGCCAATGGGTAAGCCATCTATAAGCTACACCTTAGGAATGGTGTTACTAGGACAAACATTAGTCCTAGGTGTTTTGGTCCAATATCTGCAGTTTAACAATATTGACGGTGTAGCCGTAACAATTGCTAATATAGTTTCGGGTATCAGTTCACTAATTATCATGGTAGCCGTAAAACATCTTCTAAATGATGATTATAAAAACGATCTCATTGAAAAACAGTA
The DNA here is from genome assembly GCA_023481335.1 of Bacillota bacterium. GTDB lineage: Bacteria > Bacillota > Desulfotomaculia > Desulfotomaculales > Desulfotomaculaceae > JAMCWI01. The sequence continues at coordinate 15,586 of JAMCWI010000009.1, forward strand.
CAAAACCCTGAGAAGTATCGATGCCATTATAAAATCTGCCCGTGGCCAGCGACATGATTTTTTAAATCATATCCAGGCAATTTATGGCTTAATCCAAACTAACCATATTAAAGAAGCCAAATTGTATACACAGAAACTCTGGAAAGACGCAAAAGAAATAAACGAACTTATTAATTTGAAATGGCCGGAGACATCCGACAAAAAGCTAAATCCGTTT
>JAMCWI010000134.1 GCA_023481335.1 Bacillota bacterium
GCATGGGGTCCGGCAAATGATAAAGTAATCCCAAAAATAATACAATATCAAACTGTCCATATTTTTCCTTTGAAATATTGTAAATATTATCATGGATATATTTCACTTTAGAATTTAATAATTCCGCGGCAACTTTAAACCCTGTTTTATCAGCAGGAAAATAATCTATGGCAACTACATCAGCGCCGCGCCTCTCCAGCTCAAAGGCATAAAAACCGTCCCTGGTGCCCAGATCCAATACCTTTAAGCCTGCACAGTCCTCCGGAATGTTCAGTATTTTTAAAACTGCGGGGGAATCATTGATTCCGGGGGTTATTATGCCAGGCCTTATTTTAATCCTGTGATACCAGTTTTTTACCGAATTAATCCTTTCAAAAATTTCTTGATCAGATAATTCACAGGCCTGCTCACCGGACATTATTATTTAACACCTCCCGTCTGGCCGTTGCTCGGTTTTTCCTGAGCCCCTTTTATGTAACCTGCTGTTTACAATTCTATCGATTATACCTGTGGTAGATATTCCCGGCTCCAAGTCAACCAGCCTGACCGTCCCACCGGAAGACTCCACAATATCCCCGCCAATAATTTCACCTGCCTGCCAGTCCGCCCCTTTGACCAGAACATCGGGTTTCAATACACGGATTAATTCCTCCGGTGTGTCTTCATCAAATACTGTGACAAAATCTACGAAGGAAAGTCCGGATAAAAGCTCCGCCCGGATAGATTCATTATTTACCGGCCTTAGCGGGCCTTTAATCCTTTTCACTGAGGCATCGCTGTTCAGCCCTACCACCAGTATGTCACCCATCTCTCCGGCACTTTTTAACAATTTCACATGCCCGGTGTGCAGGAGATCAAAGCAGCCATTGGTAAATACAATTTTCTTGCCCTCTTTTCTACAACGATCGACCAAAGCTGCCAGCGTATGCCGCTGAAAACATTTGAGCTCATGGTTCATTGCGGAGACAATTTCTGTCATACTGGCCCGGGTAACCCCGGTCCGGGAAACCACCAGCGAAGCCGCAGCATTTGCCATGGCACAGGCCTTCTCCAGGGGAATACCGTCTGCCAGGCACACGGCAATAACGGCCACCACCGTATCACCGGCCCCGGTGACATCCGCAATATCCTTTCTGGCGGCAGGAAAGTCCTCCCGCCGCCACTGTCTGTGTTCACTGTAAAGGGAAATCCCGCAAGGCCCGCGGGTAACCACCATATTTTTGATACCGGAAACTTCCAGCACGTCCCGGGCAGCCTTATCCAATTCCCTGTCGCCCCGTATCTCCCTGCCGCAAGCTATTTCCAGCTCCTTTAAGTTGGGGGTGCAAACAGCAGCCCCCTCATAACGCCTATAACTATTTCCCTTGGGGTCCACCACCAGCGGGACACCGCTGCTGCCGGCGGCGCTTATAATATGCTTAAGCAGCCCGTCCGTCAGCATTCCCTTGCCATAATCGGAAAGCACCACACAATCATATTGTTTTATAGCCTCTTTGATAAAAGCACATAATTTTTGGACTGACTTCCCGCAGGGCGGGTCTTTTTTTTCATTATCAATGCGCAGCGCCTGGTAGCCCCGGCCAGCCATTACCCTGGTTTTAGTGATGGTTGGATACTCCCGTGATATTATCAGGTGCTCTGGATTTATTCGCAATTCCTGCAAGCAGGACAGTACTTTTTTCCCTGCCCTGTCATCACCTATGTGCCCTATAATATCAACCTCTCCGCCCAGTGCAATAAGGTTGGCGGCGACATTACCGGCGCCTCCGAGATTATGCTTCCTGCCGGAGATATTGTAGACAGGTACCGGAGCTTCCGGAGAAATCCTGGTAAATTCACAAAACAGATATTCATCAAGCATCAGGTCTCCGGCCACCAGGAATCTCTTACTGCCAAATATGTTCGGGATTCTTCCAAACATCAAAGACTCCCCCAGAACAATATTATTGTTGGATTTTCCAACATATGGTATGATAAACCGGTTGGTTACGCTTTATCCGGAGAGAAAAGTGGAGGAATTAATCAGAGGGTTATGAAGTGCAGAGCATTGCAGCATTTATTATTTTGCGCACGCTCTGATCCAGTGTTTCCAGGTGAGTAAACACGGTTATATCCGGGTTTAGAGGCTCTTCGTAAAGATCCGAACAACCTGTAAAATCACTGATTTGGCCGGACAGTGCTCTGGCATATAAACCTTTGACATCCCTTTCTATACAAACCTCAAGCGGGCAGCGGACAAAAACTTCAAAAAATTTTTTCGTTTTTTTTTCCAGAAGTCCCTGACCTCACGATAAGGAGAAATGGCAGCCACAATAACATCTATTCCGTGCTCTGACAATATATTGGCGGCATAACCCATGCAGTTATTATTTATTTCCCTGTCACGTTTTGAAAAGCCCAGCTGCATACCCGATTTATCCCGAAAGCAATCCCCGTCAATAACTTCCACCCTATTACCCATGCTTATTAACTTGCTTTCCAAGGCTGTGGCAATGGTACTTTTACCGGCTCCCGACAGCCCGGTTAACCAAATTACAAACCCCTGTTTTTTCATTTTTCACATCACCATTAAAAAATTTAATTTTATAAAACTGGTTATTAAGGTAAGAATTTGTACGTTTTACCCTTGAACCTGAGAGATCTGCCACGCGATTTTGCCGCCGTCCTGTTCCCTGGGCGGCCAGTATCATTTTCCGGCTCAAAAGTTATTGGCTTACCAGGTATATTTTTCATACTATTTATAAACAGCCTCAGGAGGTTTTCGTTTTTCCCTTTCATGGCCACCCCCACAACTGTATGGGGAAATGAGCGGTCACCCTGGGAGAAAACCTTTCTTACAGGAAATTTATTCATCAATAGGTAAAAACTGGTTGGTGTAAATCTCCAATAATCCGCGGGATAATTGTGAATGGGAAAATTCATAATTGAACTCATGATCAAATACCCGCCGGGTGTTAGTATCCTGAAAATCTCATCCAGTGCCAGG
>JAMCWI010000167.1 GCA_023481335.1 Bacillota bacterium
TTTAAATACATTGGGGTCCAATGTATTTAAAATAAGTGAATTATTCAAGCCTGACCCCCTATAAGAGCGATTTAATAAAGGGGACTACGTCCACAATGCGGGGTTTGTCAATTTTTTGTGCGGTGCCGCTGATGATGAGGGGCACCAGGGAGTCCTCTTGATGGAGGGAACCGTGGCTGCCCTTGCCGGGTCGTCCCGGGGTTCCCTCGCCGTGCAAAATATAGCCAGGTTTTGCTGTCACCACCAGTTCTCCGGCGTTGGGATTGTCCATGCAATGACTGATTCGTTCTAAAGCGTTGGGATACAGGCCATAGCGTATTTGCTCCCCTTCTACTGTTATATCCAATATAGACGTATCCCCGGTTACCTCCCATTGGTTCCCATAATCATCCCTGGTATTGCCGCCTTTTCGGAAGGACAGCTTACCTTTTCCAACTTCTGCGTGGTACCAGGGTTCCTCTTTCCAGAGCACTTGATCAACCTGGGATTCCTGCAGCAGGCATTTCACCATATTTCTTCGCATACCCGGTCGGTATCTTAAAATGTAAATGTAGGCCATTCTCTCGTTGGAACAAATGGCGATATCTTTTTCCTCAATGTTCTCATCACCGATTTTAGCCTGGGCATAGGCGGCCAGCAGATGGGGTAATTTTATGATGGCTTTTTTGCCTTTTTCCAGCGTTGATTGCGCATGATCCCCGACCACAACAATCGTGTACTCTTCCAGGGCCTTTTGCCAGCTGGGAAAACAATCTAGGATTTCTGCAATCTTTTTATCCAGCCTGGTTAAGCAGGGGTCACAGCAGTCTGCATTGTGCGCGTGCGCCACGTTATCGGTATCCGGAAAATACACCGTTAATAAATCGGGACGCTGTTCTTGCTGTAAAAACCACTCCACTGCCCGGATGGCAAATTTGTCGTTTAGGCCAAATTTTTTCCAATACCGGATATCCCTAACGATTTGCCTTAATGCTCCGGGCGGTTGGTACACTTGACCCAGACAAAAACCTTTAGGCCCGAATATCTTCATATCCTCCAGTTCAAAAATGGTGAGCAGCTTTATGATAAAAGGAATATGGGCGGGGTATTCTGTATTGCCCCGGTAAAAAAATGGATTCACTGCAGCGGTGTAAAGTCCCTTGGTCTCCAGGTCTTCATAGACGGTTTGCACTTCCCAGCTAAGCTGCTTGTGGTTGAGGTTAAAGACCAAATCCTGGGCAGCCTGCAGCAGTCCTCCTTTGAATACGGTTAGCCATTTTGCATTATAGTTTACAATCCTTCTTTCGCCCCGGTGATACCAGACAATGCCGGGGATACCGTGCATCGACTGCGGCGCGCCGGTGGAAAGGGTGCAGGTACAGGCCGGGGTCATGGTGGGAAAATTAGAGATACAGTGCGTATCCAAAGAACCGTTTTCTATAAGAAAGGATAAGGCAGGGAGTTTGCCCTGTTGACGGCAGTGTTCCAATGCCCTGGGGTGAAAGGAATCAATGATGATATAGAGAACCTTTTTGTTCTTGGGCATGGCAACCCCTCCGCAAGGTCTGAGAAAATCAAAACTCCCCTATAGCATGCGCTGATCAGGGGAATTTTATTTGCAGATGATGCCTTATACTTGACGGCTGCCGGGTTTGACAGCGGGCGTGCCTTCGGCGCAAAGGGGGCAGTGGTCCGGTTCGAAGGTCTCTACTGTAACGGTCAGCAGAGCTTCGGTTCTTACCCCTAAATCTGCTTTGCCGTTGCTGCGGTTCACCAGAACTCCGGCACCCACAACCTCGCCACCCAGGCTGCGGACTAACTCAATCACCTCGGCCACCGAGCCGCCGGTGGTGATGACGTCCTCCACCACCAGCACCCTTTCACCGGGGGTAATGGTAAAATTGCGCCGCAGGGCCATCTTGCCGTTTTCCCTTTCGGCAAACAGACTGCGCACACCCAGGGCCCTTGCCACTTCGTAGGAAACCAGAATGCCTCCCATGGCGGGGCCAATCACTGTCTCCACTCCAGCATTTTTAAAGCACTGGGCAATTTCCTGACAAAGACGCTCTGTGTAATGGGGATACTGCAGCACCTGGGCGCATTGAAAATAACGGTTGCTGTGCTTACCGGAGGTTAACCGGAAATGACCCGTTAACATGGCTTCGGTTTTGGTAAAGATTTCGATTACTTCTTCCCTGGTCATCGTAACACTCCCATTCAGTTTACATAAAATTTATTATGGTTAACTTTCCTGTTTTCGGAGGTCCCGGAAGGCATCCAACAGTATTAAACCCACACCGATGCAAATAGCTGTATCTGCCAGATTAAACACCGGCCAGATTCGAAAATCCAAATAGTCAATGACTTTGGTATAGCGAATGCGGTCCGCCAGGTTGCCTATTGCTCCTCCCGCCACCAGGCCCAGGGCCCAGTGATACAGGGGACCCGCCTGGCTGATCCAGCGGTAACATACGGCCATCCCCAGCAGCACCAGGGCTGTGACAGCCACAAAAAACCAGGTCTTACCGGCCAGTATGCCGAAGGCGGCACCGGGATTTTGAATGTAGGTGAGGTGAAATACGCCGGGCCAGATGGGAATGGATTCCCCCTCCACCATTTTGTTCATCACGATAAACTTTATATAGAGGTCAATTAAAGCTGTCATCACAAGGACAATCATAAACCGAACCATTTTATAGTACCTCGGCCATCTCTGAGAGTATTTTTTGTGCGGCCGTTGCCGGATCGGCGTCGCCGGTGATGGGTCGGCCCACCACTAGGTAACTGGCCCCCGCGCTTATGGCCTGGCCCGGCGTCATAATGCGTTTTTGGTCGCCGGAAACCGACCAGGCGGGCCGAATGCCCGGTGTAATAATTTTAAAATCTTCCCCGCAGGCCTCCCGAATGACAGCTTTAATTGACCTCTATATAAAGTTTATCGTGATGAACAAAATGGTGGAGGGGGAATCCATTCCCATCTGGCCCGGCGTATTTCACCTCACC
>JAMCWI010000135.1 GCA_023481335.1 Bacillota bacterium
TATATCATCTCTCCTTATTCATCAGCCTCAAAGTAAATTATATCTTTAACACTGCCGGTTCTTATTTCATTCCACACCGGCCTCACCCTCAGCCCACGCCTGAGCTTTGGAATATCCTCCGGTTTTAAATCAAAACCAAAACAGTCATCCGGCGTTGATCCATCCAGCCACATAAACAGCGAGGCATAAGGAGTGGAGCGAAGATGTCCCGTAAGAGGGTCGGGACTTGCAAAATAGACAATATCATAATTGGCGACGGTGGCCTTGGGACCGACTTCTACAAACTCTTCGGAACGAACCACGCATTTTGCGCAGACCTCTCTGGGGGGAGTCTGGATGCGGCCGCACTTTGGGCACTTGGTGGCATAGAATTTTTTTTCTTTCAGGCCCTCCAAAAACTTGCCCTGAATTGGTCCGGAAGCAAAACGGTAATCAATGGAATTCACTACGGGAAGGGCAATTAACTCCTCTGTCTGGGTATTGGATTTATTTTCAGCCATAGTGGTCATACCTCCTGCCAATCTAAGTCTTTTTCTAGCAGCATCAGGGTTGTCCACTGTGTCCCTCCAAATCCGGAGGCCATCGCGTGTTTGACTTCTTTCTTAACCTGGTACGACCCGCAATCTCCCCGGACCTGCAGGGCGGCCTCCGCCACCCGGGCCATGGCGGTAGCGCCGATGGCGTTGGTGGCTATCACTCCGCCGGAAGGGTTAAACGGCAGCTTCCCGTCAAGATTTAAATCACCGTTCTCCACCATCTTGATATGCTCATCACCATCGAGTAATAAAAAGTCACGCAACCAGTCGATGCTCCACCAGACATTCGGGTCATACTCCTCAAAAACATCGAAATACTCAATAGGGTCAGTGATGCCATTGCGGGCAAATAGCTTTAGGGCCGCAACCCTCTGACTGCTTTCAGGCTTCTGCCAGGCCAGATTGTTAGTATTGGATTCTTCCAGATGAATGGTGATATGATCTCTGATCCAAACCGGTTTTGGGCTTAATTGCTTTGCCCTTTCTTCCGAGGCAAGGATCAAGACACAGGCTCCATCGCTCTGGGAGCACATGTGAATAAGTCTCAATTCTCCACAAAGCACAGGTGATTTCTCCATAAGGTCTTCCAGTTGGCCGTACTCCAGTCCCAATCTGCGGTGGGCCCCCGGATTTAAAGCAGCGTGCCTGTCAAGCATGATGCGGTGCTTCATAGCCGCCCTTTTTGCCCGCTCTGCGCCGAATTTATCACACATATTGTTGGCTGTGGTAGCAGTCAGCGCGCCAGTCTGGATGTTCCGCATCCAAAAGGGGTCCGCCATATTGGTTATACCCGCGGTGGTGCTGCCGCACTCACCTTGCTTCTGAAATCCTATGGCCATGACCACATCGTACATGCCCGAGGCAACCAGGTTATCTGCAGCACAAACAACAGTCATGCCGACAGTGCCTCCGGTGGTGATGCGGAAACTGGGTTTGCCGTATGAGCCGGACCCTAACACATGCCACAAATCAGGCTGGTGCACCATTTCAAACAGTTCCATGTTGCCGTGAACCACACAGTTTATATCATCCACAGTCAAATTAGCATCGGCCAGCGCACGCCTTACCGCCTCATTGATCATCTCAGGCTGATTCTGGTATTCTTTGTGGCTGGAGTATTCTGTCTGCCCGATACCAATTATGCCAACGTTTCTATTCTTCTTCTTCGACATTATGACACCCCCCTATCTTTCCAGAACAACAACCGTTTGATGCTGTCCAGCCCCGCCGGTCATGCTCTGGATAACTGCACAATTCACGTCGGCTGCCTGATGATCGCCTGCCTGGCCTTTGAGCTGCAGGACCGCTTCGGCCACCCCATATAGGCCGCCGATCTGGGCAGGCCGGCCGGCCAGCATGCCACCGGAAAGATTTACGTTATAGCGGGCCGGGCCGTGTTCATCAATGAACTGCCCACCCTTGCCTTCATCACAAAAACCAAGTCCCTCGAGCCACATCATCTGCTGGTGAGCATAACAGTCCATTAACTCCACCAGGTTGACCCTCTTGCGGGGGTCGTCTATACCGGCCATTTTATAGGCGCCGGCAGCAGCTTTTTGTAGAGCTATGCTGTTCGACAGGTCACGTTCACCTAGAAAGTAGCTGTCCATGCAATTCCCGAAACCGGTTATCCAGACCGGACTGTCGGTAAATTCACAGGCTCTTTCCTCCGAGGCTAAAAGCATTCCCACCGCCCCGTCCGATACCGGATAGGAATGGAGGGTCCTGATGGGATCGCAAAGCATGGGAGAATACATCACATCACCGGTCACCAGCTGCTTTTTCTCATTGGCATATGGATTGCGGGCCGCCCACTGCCGCGCCCGGACCACCACTTTCGCCAGCTGTTCCTGGGTAATCCCGGCCTTTTCCATATAAGCCCGGGCCTGCAGTCCGGCTACGTTAAGGAAGTCCAGGCCCAGGCACCGGCCATAGAACGGATCATAGCCCATGTTGGTCACCTGGTGGAGTTAATGGATTGTTAATTCCTTGCAGTGTCCTGCCAGGTAGACCACATCATCATGACCGGATAGGATCATGGACATGGCATAACCTATACCATTAAGTCCTTCCTGGGCAATTTTTTCTTCTCCCCGGTAATGAGCGCCCACCACGTCATTGACAGCATTATCTGAAATTGTCCGGGCATCATAAAAATCGTCGGATGCGGTCACAATATTTCTTACACCCTTTTCATCATCAAAGGTGAAGCCGGTTTGTTCCTGTAAATCCTCAAGAATTTCCAAAAGCATTCCTTGAAAACGCTTATACCAGATATCAGATTCAATCCTGTGTTGTGCCACAGCACAAATAGCAACCCTTTTCATCAATACTCATACCTCCTCTGACAACAAACTTATGACCGTATTCTGAGCGCTGCCTTTAGCAAACCGGCA
>JAMCWI010000053.1 GCA_023481335.1 Bacillota bacterium
AAAAATTTACGAAAAGTACTCCAGGGCCAGGGTAAGCGTAGCCGTTGATTACAAGGTAAGGCGAATCGGACTTTTACATGAGACCGTACCCGTGCGCACTTACCCGCGGTGAGAAAACGAAGTTCTTCTAAAAAAGGGTCCTACCTTCCGAAATGAAGGGGAAAAATGCTATTTAACATATTTGTAATGGTGGCGGTCCTGGCCATTTCCGTGCATGCAGCCAGCTACGGACTGCACGCCTGGCGCGTGGAGAAAAATAAACGGGGTGCGATCGGGGTATTTATCATCGCCTGGCTTACCCTGCTCACCCCTCCGCTGATGTGGTGGCTGTCCGCCAGGTAATTTCTGCCGTCAATTCGGTCGTCAGCCGCCGGACATGTTATCGCCCCGTTCATTTTTTAGTCTGGGCATGGCACCTTCTTATATGCCGCCATTAATGCGGATCCGAGAAAAGTTCAAATTCTATCGGGTAAGTAGCGGTAATCCACGGAGCCTTCTCGTCCAGTTCCTTCAACCTGCTCTTTAGCCTGTCGATCTGGCCCTTGAGGTCCTCGTTGCCGTTGTCCTCGCGGAGGGCCATTTCGGCCTTGTGCAGTTCCTCCCGCACCTGGAGGTGTTCCTTCTCCAGGTGCTGGTTCTCCTCCCAGAAGGCACGGATCTTTGCCATCACTTCCGGGTCGTCCAGAAAAAACATGAATTAGCGCCCCCCTCTTTTTTTGTTCCATGATGCAAACGCATTAGTCGCACTATTCTTACTCTTATGACTATTTTATTTCCATAAAAAAATAACGTCAATATATTTACGTTTATTTGAATATTTACAGGTAAAAACCCTATCAAGCCTGCGAGGTCCACCCCTCGGCCCTGATCAAATCTCCGTATAATTCAGGCCGCCTGGCCGCCAGAAAGAAGCTGTTGCGCATCGTTTCCGCTTCCTGGCCGCGGATGGCGTTAATAAGGACAGGGTCCAGGTCGGCCGCCAGCATCCCCTCGCTGCCGCCAAACGACTCGGCCACTATATTCCCCTTGGGGTCAAGCACCAGAGCGCCTCCGCAAAAATTATTCCCCGCGCCGTCCTCGCCGACAAGGTTGCAGGCCGCCACAAAGACGGCGTTATCGTAGGCGCGGGCGGCCAGGTATTTGAGCCAGATCTCCCTCCTGTCGCCTACTATGGAAGGAGACGCGTGAGGAGCAAAAATTATTTCCGCACCCTTCAGGGAGAGTATGGTAGTCACCTCGGGGAAGTGCAGGTCCCAGCAAATCTGCACGGCAAACCTGGCCTTTGGACAAGCAAAAACAGGCAGTTCCTGGCCGGGGGCAAAATAAAGGGCCTCGCTCCGGCCCAGGTGGGTTTTGCGGTATTTTTGCAGGTAGCCGTCTGGAAAGGCGACAAGCTGGGAAATGTACGGCTTTTCACCCTCCGGGCCCCCGGCCTGCGGTTTTTCAGCGAGGCCGGCCAGGACGGTTACACCGTGCTCCCGCGCAAGCCGCCCGATAAAAAGGGAGCTCTCGCCAGGCACCGGCTCGGCATGGAAACGCGATTGCTCGCGGCTGTATGAATGCACGCAAAGCTCCGGAAAGCAGATCAGGTCAACCCCTTTTTGGGCGGCCTCTTTAGTGTATGATTCTATCTTCCGTAAATTTTTCCCGGCAGCGCCGCATTCCGCTTGCATCTGTACCAGGGCTATCCGTAACCTTTTCATTTTACATTCACCATATCCCAATAAATTATAAGACTTTATCCGGCGGGTAACTCACGGTTTCCCATTTCTTCAAGAATCGCCAGGGCAGCTTCCACAGGGTCCGGCGCATTAGTTATCGGCCTGCCCACCACCAGGTAGTCGGCCCCCAGGCGCACAGCTTCCCCGGGTGTCATCACCCTCTTTTGATCGCCGGCCGCCGCGCCTGCCGGCCTTACGCCCGGGGTGATAATCGCGAAGCCCGGCCCGCAAGCTTCTCGGATGGCCCCGATCTCCTGCGGGGAGGCCACTACCCCGTCCAGGCCGGCATCCCTGGCCAGGGATGCCCAGGCCACCACCCTTTCACGGATCGCGCAGGGAAATCCCACTTCCCGGCTAAAAGCATCCTGTCCGATGCTGGTCAGCACGGTCACAGCAGTGACCAGAGGCCTCCGCCGGCCGAGTTTCGCCGCCTCTTCGCCGGAAGCCTCAACGGCGGCGAGCATCATGGCCATCCCGCCTGCCGCGTGCACGTTGAATATAGAGGCGCCTAGCCGGGTGAGGGCGCGGGACGCGCCTGCCACGGTATTCGGTATGTCGTGCAGCTTCAGGTCAACGAACAGGTTTGCGCCGGCCTCCTTTAGCGCGCGCACGCAATCCGGCCCGGCGCTGTAGTAAAGTTGCATGCCCACCTTAAAGCCCCCGGCGTGTGGCGCGAGCTTTTTTACCATCTCCAGGGCTTTATCTTTCGAATCGAAGTCGAGCGCTACTATGAGGGGATTTTTAAAGCTGGGCATCTTTTTGCCCCTCTACTTTAAAAAGCATTTCGACCATACCGGCGTACTGCCCGTCTTTAACTAACGGAGCGTACACCCTGAGCCTATGTGTGCCGTCCTCGCGCTTTTGGATATAGCTTATAGTATCCCTGGCGCCGTTTTTAAATTTTTCCACGAACTGCATGATCATTTTCCTTGAGGTTTCATTGTGGCAGTCCATTATGTTTTTGCCCGTTATTTTTTCCGCTCCGCCGAATTCCGAGGCCCCAGCGGGGTTAACGTAAATCAGGTCAAGGTTGGCGTCAACCACAAAAATTTTTGCTGCAATACCTTCCAGCCAGCTATAGTCCATGCTCTCCTCCTGTTATTTTTTCATCCAGCCTGCCCGCTATCTCAGGCAGAGCGTTGACGTTATAACTTTTGCTCGATTTTCCGCAATATTTCCGC
>JAMCWI010000052.1 GCA_023481335.1 Bacillota bacterium
ACAGCTGACAGCTGACAGCTGTCAGCTGACTGCCTACGGCCGACCCCAAAGAAATACCCATTAGCTATTCTACCCTATAAACGCATCTTTCACTTTTTCAAAGATGTTTTTATCTGATCCCTTGGGGGGTTTTTCGCCGCTTAGTTTGGCAAATTCCCGCAGCAGTTCCCTTTGTTTGTCGTTTAACTTGGTGGGGGTTGCCACTTTGACACGGACATGCTGGTCGCCCCGGCCGCTGCCGTTAAGGTAAGGGATACCCTTGCCCTTAATGCGGAAAACGGTGCCGGTTTGGGTCCCTTCGGGCAGTTTTAGATCTGCTGTGCCATCCAGGGTCGGCACTTCGATGACATCCCCCAGGGCCGCCTGGGCGAAGGAAATATCGATGTCACAGATCACTTCGTTACCTTCCCTGCGGAAGAACTTGTGGGGCCGGACCATAATGTATACGTAAAGATCTCCCGGCGGGCCTCCCCGCAGACCGGCCTCCCCTTCGCCGCTCAAACGCAGGCGGGAGCCGTCATCCACTCCGGCGGGTATTTTAACATGCAGGGTTTTGGTCTTCTTGATCTGACCGGCACCCCGGCAGGTGGGACAGGGTCTTTCAATCATTTTCCCCGAGCCCCGGCACGCCTCACAGGTGCGGCTCTGAACAATGCGGCCAAAGGGTGTGTTGGAGGCATACTGAACCTGACCGGTACCATGACAGGAATCACAGGTTTTTGGTTTGCTGCCCGGTGCGGCACCGCTGCCGGCGCAGGTGTCACAGGTTTCGGTGCGGGGCACCTGGATATCCCGTTCCAGGCCAAAGGCTGCTTCCTTAAAGGAAACCTCCAGGTTAACCCGTAAATCGTTCCCTTTCTGCGGTCCGGTGCGCTGCCGTCCCATACCGCCGAAGAACATATCAAAAATATCGCCCAACCCGCTGAAATCCCCGCCAAAGCCGCCAAAGCCACCGGCACCGAAGCCCTGGCCGTCGGTGGCCGCATGGCCGAATTGGTCATAGGCCGCCCGTTTGTCAGGGTCACTCAATACCGCATAGGCTTCGGCGATTTCTTTAAATTTGGCTTCGGCCTCCTCTTTGCTGCCCTGGTAGGCATCCGGGTGGAACTGGCGGGCCATCTTGCGGTAAGCCTTTTTGATTTCCTCCTGGGCGGCGCCCTTTGGAACACCTAATACCTCATAGTAGTCGCGCTTAGCCATGATTCACCACCTTACATTCATAAATTACAGGGGAATGGTTATTCCCCTGTAATTCCAAAACACTACCTCATTATATTACAACTTTCTACTTTTTGTCGTCTTTTACTTCATAATCCGCGTCAACAACATTGTCCTTTTGCTCGGTGCCGCAGCTGCCGCCGGCACAACCGCCCTGACCCTCCTGTTGGGCCTGCTGCTGGTACATGGCCGAGGTCAGCTCGTAAAGGGGTTTGGTGAGTTCTTCCAATTTATTTTTAATCAGATCGATATCATTGCCGGCCATGGCCTGACGCAATTCCTCAACGGCCTTTTGGACAGCCTCTGTCTTGGCTTTGTCTGCTTTATCTCCCAGGTCCTTGATGGTCTTTTCCGCCTGGTAAATCATGGTGTCCGCCTGGTTTTTCACTTCAACGGCTTCCTGGCGCTTTTTATCTTCTTCTGCGAATTTCTCGGCTTCATTGACCATCCGGTTGATGTCCTCATCGGAGAGGGCACCGGTGGCGGTGATGGAAATGCTCTGGGCTTTGCCGGTACCCATGTCCTTGGCGGATACGGAAACGATGCCGTTTACGTCAATATCAAACTTCACTTCAATCTGCGGTACCCCCCGGGGTGCCGGTGGAATGCCGGTCAGTTGGAATTTGCCCAGGGTCTTGTTATCCGCAGCCATGGACCGCTCACCCTGCAGCACATGAATCTCCACCGATGTCTGATTGTCGGCGGCAGTAGAGAAAATCTGGCTCTTGGAGGTGGGGATGGTGGTATTGCGCTCGATGAGACGGGTAAACACACCACCCAGGGTCTCAATGCCCAGGGACAGGGGTGTAACATCCAGCAGCAGTACATCCTTCACTTCTCCGGCCAGCACACCGGCCTGAATGGCCGCTCCGATGGCAACACACTCGTCGGGGTTGATGCCCTTGTGGGGTTCCTTGCCCAGGAACTTGCGGATGGCTTCCTGAACAGCCGGAATCCGGGTGGAGCCGCCCACCAGCAAAACTTTATGAATATCTTTTGCATCCAGCCCGGAGTCCGCCAGGGCCTGGCGGGTGGGGCCCATGGTTTTTTCCACCAAATCGGCGGTCAATTCGTCAAACTTGGCCCGGGTTACGTTGATATCCATGTGCAGCGGGCCATCGGGACCCACGGAAATAAAGGGCAGGTTAATATTGGTGGTAACCACCCCGGACAGCTCGACTTTAGCCTTTTCGGCGGCCTCTTTCAAACGCTGCATGGCCATTTTATCCTTGGACAGGTCAATGCCGGTGTCCTTTTTAAATTCAACCACCAGGTAATCAATTAGGCGCTGGTCAAAGTCATCCCCACCCAACCGGTTGTTGCCGCTGGTGGCCTTTACTTCGAACACGCCGTCCCCCAGTTCCAAAACGGACACGTCGAAGGTACCGCCCCCCAGGTCAAAGACCAGGATGGTTTGATCCTCTTCTTTGTCCAGGCCATAGGCCAGGGCTGCCGCCGTGGGTTCGTTGATGATGCGCAGCACTTCCAAACCGGCAATTTTGCCCGCATCCTTGGTGGCCTGGCGCTGGGCGTCGCTGAAATAGGCGGGCACGGTGATGACGGCCTGGGTAACGGTGCCGCCCAGGTAGGCTTCGGCGTCTGTCTTCAGTTTAGAAAGGATCATGGCCGAAATTTCCTGTGGG
>JAMCWI010000120.1 GCA_023481335.1 Bacillota bacterium
AAACAATGTGATATATCTCCTGCTGCTTTTCATCCGGTTCACCCAGTACAACGGTGCGGGTCATGTCCGAGTTGTAGCCTTGGTAGACCGCCCCGAAGTCCATGGTTAACAGGTCGCCGGACTGCAGCTGCCTGTCGCCGGCCACCCCATGGGGTAAAGCAGACCGGGGTCCGGAAGCCATAATGGTGGAAAAGGCGGTTCCCGCCGCCCCCTGCCGGCGCATGAAAAACTCCAGTTCCAGGGCCAATTCCTTTTCAGAAACACCGGGTTTAACGTAGTTTAAAATATGGGCAAAGGCCTGATCACCAATTTCCATGGCCCGGCGGATGGTGCTGATTTCCTGGTCATCCTTGATCATTCTCAGCTCTTCCACCAACCCGCTGCCCGGTTCCAGGTCAATGTCCGCTGCATGTTCCTTCAGTTCATGAAACTGTTTTACCGTAAGGTGTTCTTCTTCAAAAAATAATTTTTCACCTTTATATTCTCTCAATAATTGCATTACTACTCCGAAAGCAGAGCCCTGTTCAACCTTAACTGCGTTGAAATGGGGACTTTGCTCCTTTACCTGTTCGATATACCGGAAATCTGTCAGGAAATCTGCGGTTTCCGATCCAATCAGTAAAACCCCAGCGGTACCGGTAAATCCACTGAGGTAAAAACGGTTCTCCGGTTTGGTAATGAGCAGATAGGGTATGCCCTTGTTTGACATTTGCTCACGGAGTTTTGCCAGGCGTTTGATCAATTTGTTTTCCCCCTGGATTGCACAAGGGATAGCACTGCCCTGAGTCCTAAAAGATAACTTGCCGTGCCAAAACCGCTGATTTGACCTGCGGCCACGGGGGCAATGACGGACCTGTGGCGAAACTCTTCCCGGGCATGGATGTTGGACAAATGGACTTCCACCACCGGAATGTCCAGGGAGGCCACGGCATCCCGCAGGGCGATGCTGTAATGGGTAAAGGCCCCGGGGTTAAAGACAACTGCCTGCATTTCTTCGGACGCTGCCTGGAGTTTGTCGATCAGCGCTCCCTCGTGGTTGGATTGAAAACACTCCACCTCGGCGCCCAATTGCCGGGCCAGTTCTTGAAGCTGAGAATCGATTTGCTCCAGGGTGGTGGAGCCGTAAACAGCCGGTTCCCTTTTACCCAACCGGTTGAGATTCGGACCGTGTAATATTAAAACCTTCATAAAATTCTTCTCCCTAAGTACTGCCAAACCCATATTACCGACACACATTTTACCATATTATGTGCCGGTCTGTCGATATTCCAGATTCGAAATTTAGCTGCCGCTCAGGGACATAGAGGCAACGCGCAAGGTTGGTGCCCCTTTGCCGCCGAAAAATTCCAGGTCATTGCCCACGGCATCCACAGAACCGAGCAGTTCCATGATATTGCCGGCAATGGCTGCGCCCCTGACGGGTTTGCTGAATTCACCGTTTTCAATCCAAATTCCTGAAGCACCCAGGGAAAAATCCCCGGAGATGGGGTTGGCCGTATGCATTCCCATCACTTCAGTGACATAGAGTCCGTTTTTTACTTCCTTTATGATTTGCTGCGGGCTGGTTTGGCCCGGTCGGAAAAAGAAATTGGTGGTGCCCACCTCGGGGGTGCCTTTAAAGGAACCCCGTACACCGTTGCCGGTGGAGCGGATGCCCTCTTTGGCGGCGGCATAGGTGTTGTATAAAAAGCCCTGCAGCAGGCCGCCCTCAATCAGGATGGTTTCGGAAGTGGGCACACCCTCTCCGTCAAAGGGTGCGGAAGCAATCCCTCCGGGCAGACGCCCGTCATCCACAATGCTCACCAGATCGCTGGCAACCTTCTGGCCTATCTTACCGGCAAACAAGGAACGTCCCTTTTGCACCGCTTCCCCGGAAAGGGCAGGCGCCAGCAGCCCCAAAAAGCTGGCGGCAATATAGGGGTCTAAGACCACCGCCGCCCTTTGGGATTTCACCGATTTGGCTCCCAGCATGCGGACAGCCCGTTCTGCGGCTTTTTTACCAATGGAGGCGGGGTCCAGTTCGGCAAACTTAAGGCCATACTTCATGGCAAAGCCGGTCTGGCTGTCCTCCCCTTCGCCGGCCACCAGGGACAGGTAAATGCCGCAATAGGCCCCCTGGTAATGGGCCTGCATGCCCAGGGAATTCACAATGCTCACTTCAACCTCTGCATCCTGGTAAGAAGAGCTTTCGATCACTTTTACCCTTTTGTCATAGGTTTTGGCCGTGTTCTCCATCTCCACTGCCATGCTAATTTTATGCTCCACCGTGGCCGCCCGAATGGCCGGATCGCAGATATCCAGCTCTGGATATTTTTCTGTAATCTCCGGCAGTATGTAAAATTTGTCAGGCTCGGTAATGGCGCCGTTGGCCAAGGCCCGGTGAACAACCTGATCCAAACCACCGGCGCTAAACTCGGTGGTATAGGCAAAGCCGACCCGCCCGTCGTTGATCACCCGCAGGCCCAGCCCCCGGTCTTCCGCCAGTTTCATGGTTTCCACTTCACCGTTGCGAACCTCTATGGCTAAATCCTTGCTGCTCAGCAAGTAAGCCTCCGCCATGGCCGCACCGGCGGCCTTGGCCTTTTGTACGGTATTTTGGGCTATGGTTACATATTTATTATGCAAGCTAACAGCATCTCCTTTCCTACATCATAAGTATTGTTCTCTCACAGACAAAATATTCCTCCTGGGTAACGGTGCCTGGCACTAAACAAATGAACTTATTTATCCTGATTTCCTAAGGGAAAGACAAAACCGCCTGTGTCAGGGCGGTTTAATGAACGAAGTTTTGGGT
>JAMCWI010000103.1 GCA_023481335.1 Bacillota bacterium
CTATAGTCAAGTTCATAGTTTTCCGCCCAGGGACCCATGGTGCTGGAGCAAATCCGCCGGGGTGTACCCTTTGGCGGCATGGAGCAGCTTCTTTCCTATTTTTACCCGGAACCGGTAACCCTGCTAGATTATTTCCATGAACAACCCCTGCTGCTGGTGGATGACCCCATCCGTTTTAAAGAAGTGGCGGACACCATCCTCAAAGAAAGAAACGAGACCTACACCGATTTGCTGGGGAAGGGTAAGGTGTTGCCGGGCCACTTCAACAGCTATCTGGAGTGGCGTCAGCTATTAGTGCCTTTGGAACGGCGTCAGGGGATTTACTGTTCCTTTTTGCCCCGCCATCCGCAGTATTTGAGACCCCAAAACGTCGTCAACTTTCCGGCCAAAGCCATGCACAGCTTTTTGGGTCATTCAGAAGTGTTGGCAGACGAGATTCGCCACTGGCGGCGCCGCAGTTATGCGGTGGTTCTTTTGGTATCCGCCGAAGAAAGGGCGGCCAACCTGTTAAGGCTGCTAAAGGATGCCAAGATTGATGCCTTCCGGGTAAAACAGCTGGACAACGAAGTGCGGGAAGGCAATGTGGTCATTACCGTGGGCCAATTGGCCAACGGCTTTGAACTGATTTCCGCCCGCTTGGTGGTGATTACCGATGCGGAAATCTTTGGCCAACGTAAGAAGGCCCGCCAGCACCGGGCCCGGCCGGATGCTAAAATGGAACCACTGGCGGATTTAAAGGCCGGGGATTACGTCGTTCATGTGAATCACGGCATCGGCCGCTACCTGGGAATGATCACCCTGGATATCGGAGGGCTGCAAAAGGATTACCTGCAGCTGCAGTACGCCGGGGAAGATAAGCTCTATGTACCCACCGATCAAGTGGCCATGCTGCAAAAGTATCTGGGGGCGGAGGCCGATCATGCCAAGCTTTCCCGGCTGGGCGGCACCGAATGGTCCAAGGCCAAGGCCAAGGTGCGGGAAGCTGTGCGGGATATGGCCCAGGAACTGCTGGAGCTTTACGCCTCCCGCCAAACCGTTAAAGGGCATGCCTTCTCCGAAGACACACCCTGGCAGGCGGAATTCGAGGGCCTTTTCCCCTTTGAGGAAACGCCGGACCAGCTGCGGGCCATTGAAGAAGTAAAACGGGACATGGAAAAAACCCGGCCCATGGACCGGCTGCTTTGCGGCGATGTGGGTTACGGCAAGACCGAGGTGGCCCTGCGGGCGTCCTTCAAGTCGGTGATGGACAACAAGCAGGTGGCGGTGCTGGTACCCACCACCATCCTGGCCCAACAGCACTACAACACCTTCCGGGAGCGGCTTGCCAATTACCCGGTGCGCATCGAAATGCTCTCCCGGTTCCGTACCCCCAAGGAGCAGCGGCAGGTGCTGGCGGGGCTGGCCGTCGGAGAAGTGGATATTGTCATCGGCACCCACCGCTTGGTGCAGGACGACATTATTTTTAAAAACCTCGGCCTGTTGGTGGTGGATGAGGAGCAGCGCTTTGGCGTCAGTCATAAAGAAAGGCTGAAGCAGATGCGCAAGAATGTGGATGTCTTAACCCTGACGGCCACCCCCATCCCCCGTACCCTGCACATGTCCCTGGTGGGTGTGCGGGACACCAGTGTGCTGGAGACCCCGCCCGAAGAACGGTTCCCGGTGCAGACCTATGTGCTGGAGGAGGACCCGGTTCTCATCCGGGAGGCTGTGCGGCGGGAATTGAACCGGGGCGGCCAGGTTTATTTTGTGCACAACAGAGTGGTGGATTTGGAGCGGCTGGCGGGCTGGCTGCAGAGTTTGGTGCCCGAGGCCCGCATCGGAGTGGCCCACGGCCGGATGAAGGAAGACGACCTGGAACAAATGATGCTGGAATTCATGGACGGTGCCTACGATGTGCTGGTCTGCACCACCATTGTGGAAACCGGTTTGGATATTTCCAATGTGAATACGCTCATTGTCAAAGATGCCGATCACTTTGGTTTATCCCAGCTTTACCAACTGCGGGGCAGGGTGGGCCGGACCAATCGGTTGGCCTATGCCTACTTCCTGTTCCGGCGGGATAAGGTGCTGACAGAGGTAAGCGAGCGCAGGCTTTCCGCCATTCGAGAGTTTACAGAGTTCGGTTCCGGTTTTAAAATTGCCATGCGAGATTTGGAAATCCGGGGAGCGGGCAATATTCTGGGTGCCCAGCAGCACGGGCATATTGCCGAAGTGGGTTTTGACCTGTACTGCCGTTTGCTGGAAGAAGCGGTTCAGGAAGCCCGGGGCGAGAAAGTGGAGCAAGTGGTGGAAACCTCGGTGGAACTGCCGGTGGAGGCCTACATTCCGGATACCTATGTGCCCGACGGCAACCAAAAGGTGGAACTATACCGCCGTCTTGCTGTCATGGGGGAATTCTCGGAAATCTCCGATCTGGAAGAGGAGTTGGTGGACCGCTACGGCGACCTGCCCGAAAGCGTACGCTGCCTGCTGCAGGTTACCAGGCTAAAACTAACGAGCCGAGAACTGCATGTCAAGAGCATCAGCCGGGTGCAGGGCAACTACAGGATGCTGTTCGCCCCGGAGGCGCAAAGCAGCCGGTAAAAGCTGGTGGCCGTCAGTGAAAAGTATAAAAACAACGTAAAGTTTCACACCTCCCCCGAGGGATTTGAAATTAAACTAATCACCCGGGATAAAGGAGAGGTGGGGCTAAGGAAGCTGGAACAATTAGGCACATTCCTGGATCGGCTGAAATAACTTGCCGGTCCATCCTGATCAGTGTATAATTGCGGTATCATGCAAAAGGGGGAAATTGTGTAGTGAAAAGCAAATTTTTTCGTTTAGGCCTGCCGTTGCTGCTTAGCCTGGCTTTATTATTTACAGGCTGTAACAATAATAAGGCCAATGTGGTGGCCACCGTTAACGGGGATGAAATTACCCGGCAGCAATTGGACAACCGGTTGAATGCAGCTGCTAAACAATTTGGCATAGATCTGAACAGCGAAGCCAATAAGGAAATGAAAGGTCAGATTGAACAAGGGATTTTGGATGAATTAATTGTACAAACTTTGATTCTTCAGGAAGCTGAGAAACAAAAACTAACTCCTGCCAAAGAAGAAGTGGACAAGGAGTTTAATGAAATCAAGGCCAGTGTGGGTAAAGAAGAAGATTTTAAAAAGGCCCTGGAAGAAGCCAAAATGACCGAGCAGGATGTAAAGGACAATATTGTCTTAAAACACGCCTACACCAATCTTTATGAAAAGCAAACCGCCGATGTGAAGAAACCCACCGATGAGGAAATTGCCGGCTACTACAACAACCATAAACAAATCTTTGGTACCCCCGAGCAGTTGGAAGTAAAACATATGCTGTTCGCCGTTGACAGCAAGGAAGCCAATATTCCCAAGCGTACCGACAAAGAAGCTTTAGAAGCGGCTAAGCTTGCCCTGGCGGAAGTAACCCAAAAAGGCCGCGATTTTGCTTCGGTGGCCCGGCAACTGTCCGATGACCTGGGAACCCGGGAAAACGGCGGCAGCTACACCATCGACAAGGGTGCCAACACCACCGATCCGGCCTTTGAAAAAGCAGCAGTGGCTTTGAAACCCGGTGAGATTACCAAGGAGCCTGTGAAAAGTGCCTACGGTTATCACCTGATCAAGCTGGAGAATATTCTGCCCGCCACCCAGAAGTCCCTGGATGAAGTGAAAGACAATATTGCGGCGCAGCTGGAGAGCGAAGCAAAACAAGCCAAATTTTCCCAATACGTTGAGGATTTGAGAAAAAATGCCAAGGTGGATAACAAAATAGCCCCAGAAACAGGGGATTCGTCAAAAAAATAGATGAAAAACCAAAACCCGAAAATAAACTTCTAATGATGGAAAAATATGAATAACACCTTCCCTCCCGTTATATACTATCAATGAAGATTAATCCGCGTAGATTATGCAGAAAAAGGAGGGAAGGAAACTTATTATGAAAGCAACGGGTATTGTTCGTCGTATTGACGATTTAGGTCGAGTGGTTATACCAAAAGAGATCAGAAGGACATTAAGAATTCGTGAAGGAGACCCCCTGGAGATCTTTGTGGATAGGGAAGGTGAGGTAATTCTCAAAAAGTACTCACCCATCGGCGAATTAGGTGATTTCGCTAAAGAATATGCCGATTCGCTATATGAAGCACTGGGTCATATTGCCTGCATTGCCGACCGGGATACCATCATTGCCGTGGCCGGGGCTCCCAAAAAAGAATTTATCAACAAACCCATTGGTCCCAATGTTGAGAAAGTCATGGAAGATCGGAAGGCTGTTGTGATAAACAACCCCGGTAACGACCCTCACTGTAAGGAATGTGGCATCACGGATGACGGCGAATGCAAATATTCTTCAGAAGTTATTGCACCGATTATTTCTGAAGGGGACCCAATCGGCGCAGTTATCCTAGCCTCCAAAGATCCAGATGTCAAGATGGGGGAGATGGAACTAAAACTGGCCGAGACTGCTGCCGGTTTCCTGGCCAAACAAATGGAACAATAGATCACGAATAAAATGGGCCGAACAGGCCCCTTTTTTTGTCTTTGGGGTATTTCTTTGGGGTCAGGCCTTCAGCCTTCAGCCGTCAGCCGTCAGCCGTCAGCCATCAGCCGTCAGCCGTCAGCCGTCAGCTTTTTGGTTTGCAGGATTTTCCTGGACTGTTTCTATGGTATATAATTTTGGTCAGACCCTCGGTCATCCACTTTTTTGGTTGAGGATTTTACTTGACAGGTTTTATAGGTCATCAGAGAATGTGGCTGATAGCTGATAGCTGATAGCTGATAGCTGATAGCTGATAGCTGATGGCTGACGGCCCATTGTTATCCCTCATAGAAAGGCAGGAGTTAGAAATGGACAAGTCTATCATAATTGTCGGCCTCGGTCCCGGCGACCCGGGGATGATTCCCCTGCGGGTGTGGGAAGTTTTAAACGCCGGTATGCCTGTTTATCTGCGTACGGCGGTACACCCCACGGCGGAATGGTTAGACCGAAAGGGCGTGGCGTACCGTTCCCTGGATCACCATTATCAGCAGGCAGACACCTTTGAGGAGGTCTACTTGCATATTGCTCAGGAGGTGGTGGACGCAGCCGGGGATAAAGCAGTGGTCTATGCTGTGCCGGGGCACCCGATGGTGGCGGAGGAATCCGTTCGGCTGGTTCTCGATCTGGCCGCCCGCCAAGGCATAAGAACCGGCGTGATTCCGGCCATGAGCTTCCTGGACGCGCTGTCCGCCACCCTGGGGCTGGATCCCTGCAAAGGTTTACATATTGTGGATGCCCTGCAGTTGGGTGAACAGCAGCCGGATCCCCGGGTGGGGACGGTGGTAACCCAGGTTTACGACCGCATGACAGCCGGGGAGACCAAGCTTAATCTTATGGAGGCATACCCGGACGAGCACAGGGTCACGGTGGTACGGGCGGCAGGAATTCCGGGACAAGAAAGGGTTGAGCAGGTGCCTCTTTATGAACTTGACCGGCTGCCTTGGATCGATCACCTAACCAGTCTTTATATCGGCCCCTTAACAGAAGAAGAGGAAAACGGGGAAGACCCAGCCGAGGCCGGGCAATCCCGGGGTGCCGGTGAAGATGCCGTCTACAAATGTTCCTTCCCCTTAGACCCCCTGGTGGAAGTGATGGCGGCACTGAGGGCGGAAAACGGCTGTCCCTGGGACAGGGAACAAACGCACCAAAGCCTCAAACAGTATCTGATTGAGGAGACCTATGAAGTTATCGAGGCATTAGATGAAGGACAAATGTATAAAATTTGTGAAGAGTTGGGAGACTTATTACTACAGATTGCATTTCATGCACAAATTGCCAGTGAAAACGGCCGGTTTGACATGAATGATGTGGTGCAGGCCATAACTGAAAAAATGCTGCGAAGACACCCCCATGTTTTTGGCACCACCCATGTTGCTAACAGCCAGGAGGTACTGATCAACTGGGATAAGATTAAAGCACAGGAGCAGGGAGAGCAAACAAAACCGCCGTCCTGCCTGGCAAATATTCCTAGATACTTGCCCGCTTTGCTCCGGGCAGAAAAGGTACAGGCCAAGGCCGCCCGGGTGGGTTTTGACTGGCCGGACTACACCGGCGCATTGGACAAGGTCTATGAAGAGCTGAAAGAAGTTTTGCAGGCCTTGGAAAACCGGCAGGAAGCGGCAGTGGCGGAAGAACTGGGGGTGTCTTCGCAGCATTTAGTGAATTTGGCAAGATTATTGCATGTGGAAGCGGAGGGGTCTTTAACCGGCACCACCAATAAGTTTATCAAAAGATTCCAGTACATCGAGGGTCAAGCCCGGCAAAACGGCCAGGAACTTTCGCAATTGACTTTGGAACAAATGGATCAGTGGTGGGAAAACGCAAAAAAAATCAAAATTTGATAAAAAATAACAGGAAAAATTTTCTTTCTGGGAGGAAAACCCAATAATATAGCGAAATACAAAATAGTTATTCTGATATCAAGGAGGGTCCTTACTTGAACAAGGCCGAGCTGATCTCTGCAGTAGCAGAAAAA
Source organism: Bacillota bacterium (assembly GCA_023481335.1). Classification (GTDB taxonomy): domain Bacteria; phylum Bacillota; class Desulfotomaculia; order Desulfotomaculales; family Desulfotomaculaceae; genus JAMCWI01. Next base: position 6,527 of record JAMCWI010000103.1, read on the forward strand.
ACCGAACTGAGCAAAAAAGATGCTGAAAAAGCAGTCTCCGCAGTATTAAGCAGCATTGAAGACGCCCTTTCCCAAGGAGACAAAATTCAACTGGTGGGCTTTGGCACCTTTGAGTCCAAACCCCGTAAAGCCAGGGAAGGCCGTAACCCCCAAACCGGGGAAGCCATCCAGATTCCTGCTGCCAGAGTGCCTGTATTTAAGGCCGGCAAAGTATTAAAGGATGCTGTGGCCAACCTGCCCGTTGAATAAGCTCTAACTTTGGAGGTACCGGTGGTTTGAGACTGGACAAGTTTCTAAAAATTAGCAGAGTTATCAAACGTCGCACATTGGCCAAGGAAGTTTGCGACAGCGGCCAGGTATTGGTGAACAATCGGGTTGCCAAGGCGGGCCTTGAGGTGAAGCCTGGCGACAAGGTTGAGCTGAACTTTGGGACAAGAAAAATGGCGCTTGAAATTCTGGAAATCAAAGAGACCGTTCCTGCAAAAGAGGCAGCCAGTCTGTATAAGATTGTTGAATATTAATTTTACGCACAAGAAGGACACTTCAACAGGGAAGTGTCCTTCTTGTGTGTTGGGGTCACATATTTTGGTGCAGAGGTGAAGAGAATAAAGACAAACAATGAAGACAGGGGGTTTTAACTTGAAAAGATGTTGTTTGTCTGTTTTAACCATGCTCCTATTGGCTGCCTTTTTGGCCCAGGGGTGCCAACCGGCCAAAAAGCCCGAGACAACCAACCGGGAAATGCGATATGAATCCGAGCCCGCCATCAGCCTGTATGATAACGAAACAGGGCAAAAGAAGCAAATCAAGCTGGAGGAATATCTTGTGGGCGTGGTGGCGGCGGAAATGGAACCCAGCTGGCCAATCAATGCACTGGCGGCCCAGGCTATTTTAGCCCGTACATTCACCATGGAAAACATAAAATCCGGGAGGGTAAGAAAACTGCACGGCACCGATGTATCTACCAGTGTGGAGGAATCCCAAGCCTATGACCCCTCCCGCATCACGGAAAATGTTCGGCAGGCGGTGCAAAAAACCAGGGGCGAGGTCATTACCCATAATGGCAGGTATATCAAAGCCTGGTTTTCTGCCAGCAACGGCGGCAAAACCGCCGGTGCTGCCGAAGGACTGGCGTATCTTAAGACGCCCACCCCCTATATCAAAGCCAATGTAAATGACCCGGCGTCCGTAGAAAATACCTTGCCGGAAATCCGGCAATGGACAGCAACCATTCCCGGTGCCAAGGTACGGGAGGCCGTACGAAGCATCTCCGGCAAGGACCCCGGACCGCTGACATCCGCCGCCATTGCCAAGAAAGGACCGTCGGGACGTACGGTGAAAATGAAAATTAACAATGCCGTGGTGGGAGGCCCCGCCTTCCGCCTGGCCGCAGGCAGTACAGAAATCCGCTCGATGTTTTTAACCAACGTAGCCGTACAGGGAGGCAACCTGGTTCTTACCGGCAAAGGGTACGGCCATGGTGTGGGCATGTCCCAATGGGGCGCTAAAAACATGGCCGAACAAGGCACTTCCCCGGAGGACATCGTCCGCTTCTACTTTAAAGACATCCGAATTGAAAAGCTGTATGAATAGCAAAGACGGCCCTCGGGCCGTCTTTAGACTTAGGGGTATTTCTATGGGGTCCTGTTGTTAGACTAAAGGGTATTCCTTAGGGGTCTGGTTGTTGGCCATTGGCTATAGGCCATAGGCTGTAAGCCTTAGGCCTTCGGATTTGGTTTTTTGGCCTATGGCCAATCCAAAGAAATACCCGTAAGCCAAAAAGCCGACGGCTGATGGCTGACGGCTGACGGCCGATGGCCGATGGCCTGACCCCAAAGAAATACCCATGAGGAATACCCATGAGACTGCCCGCATATATTTTACCGTGTCGGAGTCCGGTGTGAACGGAGGGGTACTGTGGAAGAATACGGCAAACATCTTTTGAGCATTGAAGGCAGGAAGAAGCTGAAGCTGGAGGGTGTTCAGCATGTGGGCAGCTTTGACGAGCAGGAGATCACCTTGGACACCAATATGGGATTCTTGCAATTGAAGGGAGAGGGGATGCATATCACCCATCTCAACCTCGACCAAGGCAGTTTGGTGGTGGAAGGCTTTATCAACAGCTTGGCATATGTGGAGGGCCGGACTGCCAAGGGTACCAAGGTCAAGGGCAAAGGGTTTATCAATCGGTTGCTCAAATAATTAGCTAAATCATGTGTTGAGTGTGACGCCAGATGTGATGACAGACATTCTCACCTCTAACTTCTCACCTCTCACATCTCAAAAAGGTGGTGCGCCAATTGGTTCCCTTAATGGATCAGTTTTATTATTTTGCTTTAACCATTGTGATCGGGATTATTGCAGGTTTTTGTTACGACATTTATAAGGTTACCCGGGGAACCTTACGGCTGCGCAGGATTGGAACTGCCCTTGGGGATGTTTTATTTTGGCTTGTGCTGACAGCGGTTGTCTTTATCCTCCTTTTACTGGGCAATTGGGGTGAAGTTCGGTTGTATGTGCTGTTGGGCCTGGCATTGGGAGCGGTACTTTATTTAAACCTTTTTAGCCGGCGTACAACTTCAATTCTTCAGTGGACATTCAGAGCCCTTCATCAACTGGGTATCTGGTTTTTAAAAGTGCTGTCCTTTACCTGGCGTATGGTTTGTCTTCCCTTTCGGGGAGTTTATTTGTTGATTGCCCTTCCCCTTGGTTTTCTGGTCAGTGTGACCGGAAAAATCCTGCGGGGCGCCGGAATGGTGCTCAACAAGCTGCTGGGTCGCCCGGTTAAGCGAGTTAAACAAAGCCTTAGAAGTCGAATATCCAGGATATTTCCGTTTTTCAAATATAAAGACGACGATTAACAGGACTTTAGTCCTGTTTTACCATTTTTTAAGGAAATCTTTTGTAATGTTTTTATTAAACCAGTAGGAAAAAATCCCAGGTTGTAGTAATATTGTAATAATACTGTAATAAATTTGTACACAACCTGTGAATAGTTTGTGGATAGCATGTGGATGGCGGTCGGGGGTAGAACAAAGTGCAGGTGGAAATCAGAGGAGCGGAAAAACTCAGCTTCCGGGAGCGCCAGGTGGTAACCCTGAAGGAAATGGGCTATTCCACCGACAAGATTGCTGCCAAATTAAAGTTAAGTGCCAGCTCCGTAGCCACTTTGTTTAACAGGGCCCGAACCAAAGGATACCAAGTGGTTATTGTGATACCGGGACAGAACCTGGGCTTGTTTGGCCCCGAGGATGAGGAGGAAGCGGGCGAATGATTTCCACAGGAAAAAGCAAGGTGTCAGAGCTAAAACTGCACCGTGAAAATAAAGAGCAGACCGGAGAAGGCAAACGCAAACGCCGCAGAAGCAACCTGGGGCTGCTCATTTCGGTTGCCCTGGCGGCCTATTTCATTTTTACCATGGGCAGCCAGTTCACCCAACTGCATGCCATGCAAAGCAATATGGATTCCTTGCAAATACAGGTGGAAGAACTAAAGAGCAGGAACGCAGCATTAAGACAAGAAATCAAGCAAATTAAATCTGATTCCTATGTTGAACAGGCGGCCAGGGAGCAACTGGGTTTGGTAAAACCCGGGGAAACCCTGGTGGTGCAGGCCCAATCCCAACAGGAGGGCAATAAAAAGCCCCAGCCCAGCCAGCCAAAGGAAACCCAGAGCGAGACTTTTAACGTAAGATATAAGAACATCTATGACTGATTGTGCCAGCCGTATTGACACCTCTTATGTTGTTACAATATACTTTTACTAAGTAATGTTTGGTTTGCCAATTAAGGAGGAACTTGCAAGTACATGTCGCTGGAACAAGGCAATATCGTCGAGGGGATCGTAACCGGAATTACTAATTTTGGTGCATTCGTAGAATTACCGGGCGGCCAGACCGGGCTGGTGCACATTTCTGAAGTTGCCGAAGTGTATGTAAAGGACATTAATGAGTTTCTCAAAGTAAACGACAAGGTAAAGGTTAAAATTATCTCGGTGGACCCCAAAGGAAAGATCGGGCTGTCTTTAAAGCAGGCCAATCCTGCGGCCAATCGGGCCCCCCGCAGACCCAAATTTGAACCGTCCTTCGAAGACAAACTGGCTAAATTCATGAAAGAAAGTGACGAACGGCTGTCCGATTTAAAAAGACAAACCGATTCCAAAAGGGGCGGCCGCGGCGGTCCCCAAATTCTAAGTTTAACTACGCCATTATAAGCATTCTCTGTTTAAGGGAGTGCTTATTTGTATGCTCTGGGGTCAGTCTATCGGGTCATGCCGTCAGCTATCAGCCATCAGCCGTCAGCCATCGGCTTTTGGACTTAGGGGTACTCCGCTGGGGTGCTCCAGTCTGGGCTTTGGGGTAGTGCTTTAGGGTCTGGTAGTAGTAATACAAGAACCCAAAGAAAAGCCTATGAGCCCAGACTAGAACCTTAAGAAATACCCAATAGACCAGACTAGACCCCAAAGCCCAACCCCTGAGTCAAAAAGCTGACGGCCGATGGCTGATGGCTGACGGCAAGAGAAAAGGTGTAATGTTTTGCAAAAAAAGTAAGAAATAGAACTTATACTAAAATCAATTTGGAGGAGATGCCCGTGCTTTTCGCCAGCATTGATATTGGTACAAACTCAACCAGGTATCTGATAGCCGAAGTGGAGGGCGATAGGGTTACTGCGGTAAAGGGCGGGTTGATAACCACTCGGCTGGGACAGGGGATCAATCAGGGACGACTGCTGCCGGAGGCTATGGAGCGTACAGTTTCGGCCGTTGAGGCATTTCTCGAAGAGATACGGCCCCTTCAGCCTGTTGGGATAATCGCCGCTGCCACCAGCGCGGTGAGGGACGCGGCCAACCGAGAAGAATTTCTCTCGCTGATCCGGCAAAGAACGGCACTGGAAGTGGTGGTTCTGTCCGGGGAGGCGGAAGCGGCCGCCAGCTACCGGGGAGTTCTGGCGGGGCTGCCCCTTGCAGAAGGTTCCTCCCTGGTGCTGGATGTGGGCGGCGGCAGCACCGAAATGATTTGGTCCACACCCCGGGGGGTTCGCTATATCAGCCTGCCCGTGGGGGCGGTGCGCATGACCGAAGGGGGACATACGGAAGAACAAATCAGAGAACGCCTGGCCCCTGTCCTGGCAGAAGTGGAAAACCGGCAGGGCAAGGAACTGTCCCTGACAGCCGTGGGCGGTACTGCCACCACCCTGGCCGCCATGTCTATGCAGCTGGTGCAATACCGGCCGGAACGGGTGCACGGCTATTTTCTCACACTGCCGGAAACAGAACGTCTGCTGGCGCAATTGGCGGCGGCAGGCCCTGCGGGCAGGAGAAAAATAATTGGCCTGCAGCCGGAGCGAGCCGACATTATTCTGGCCGGTGCAACCATTGTGAAAATTGTCCTGCAAACCTTGCAACTTCCAGGCTTAACGGTATCCGAGAGCGATATTCTGCACGGCTTGGTGTGGGAATTAGCAAAGCAGGTGTCGAAATAAAAAATGGAATAACCTACCAATAATGACAGATATTTTCCACCCCCTATACTATAATGGAGCAAAAGCGACAAAGTAAGGGGTGGGATCGTGTTCGATCGCATTGATGTCTATACATACCACAGGCCCGGACAGGGTACCAAGATAAAGAAGGAGCCTCAAACCCGTCAGAGTACACCCACCGCTAAGAAAACAGAGACCCGGCAAAGGACGTTTTCTTTGGCTTGGGTTGGACGGGCCTTCGCCAAGGAAAGTATTCTTCTCTGTCTGGTGGGGTTCTTTTTGGGTCGGGCGGTGCTGCTGGGGGAACTGTCCCCCTTCGGGGTTGCTTTTCTCAGTGCGGCGGTCTGGACCTTCGGTGCCATGCCGCTGTTGATGCTATCCATCCTGCTTGGTCTTTTTTCGGTGATCGAAGGCATTCAATTTTGGAGTGCCGGTACCGCATTGGCAGCCGGTTTTTTCACGGTATTGTCCGTGAAACCACAAATTAACCGGCCCTGGCTGGTGATCCCGGGGGTTGTGGCTGCCACCACGTTAACGGTTAAAAGCATTTTTATCAGTTTGCAGGGGCCTGCCCTTTACCCCTATATAACCGCCGGCTTTGAGTCGGTTTTTGTCGGCATCCTCACCTTTTTGTTTTTGCAAGCACTGGCCCCCTTTGCCAGAGGAAGTTTGAACCGAGCCATGACGGGGGAAACGGCCTTTTGTTTTTTGGTGCTGGTGGCGGGAATCATCGCCGGCACCGGGGGGTTGGAATATGAAGCCGTAAGCCTGCGGGGCGTTATCAGCCGACTGATGATCCTATTGGGTGCCTTAATTGGGGGAGCGGGTATGGGAGCCGCCACCGGTGCCGTGATGGGGGTCATTCCCGGCTTGGCCTTTGTGGTGGCACCGGTGATTGTGGGTGCCTACTCCTTTGCCGGGGTGCTGGCGGGGGCAGTGAAGAGATTTGGCAAAATAGCCGTGGCCGCAGGTTTTTTACTGGGCAACATTGTTTTATCGGTCTATGTTTCGAACTACGGCGACTTAACGGGCGTACTGACGGAGACGGTCATTGCCACACTGCTGTTCCTGCTGTTCCCCGCCGGCCTGTTGGAGAAGATAAAGGAACACCTGCCCAAGCTGAACAAAGAACCCCCCCAGACAGTGCCGCTGCAGAATACCCGGCTGAGGGAACTTACGGTGGATCGCATTCGTAACTGGGCTTCCATTTTTACCGAGCTGTCAAGGAGTTTTGAGCAGGTTTCCACCACGGTTCAACAGAGCCAGGAAGAACATGGCCTGCAGCAGCTATTTTCCGAGGTGAGCAAAAAGGTCTGCGACGGTTGTGCCCTCCACCGCACCTGCTGGGAAAGGGACTTTTACCGAACCTGTCAAAGTATGCTGGACATGCTTTCAACCGTGGAACTGCAGGGTAAAATCACCATTGACGATCTTGCCGAGGATCTTAAAAAGCGGTGCGCCAGGCTGAAGGAAATGTCCATCACCCTGACCTGTCTTTACGAGACCTACAAGGTAAACAATTACTGGCACCGGCGCCTGCTGGAAAGCAGGGAGCTGGTCTCCGAGCAGCTGAAGGGTGTTTCGCAAATTATGGAAAACATGTCCGGTGAACTGGAGTTTGACGTGGAACTGGACGGGGAAATTGATGCTGCCCTGCGGCACCGGTTTGACCGGCTGGGTATTCCCATCGAGGATCTCTATACCCTGCATAAGGAAGACGGTTTAATGGAAGTGGGCTTAATCAAACCTGCCTGCCGGGGGGAAATGGAGTGCCGCTTCACCGTGGCCCCGGTGGTTTCCAAGGTGGTGGGCAGGACGTTCAATGTGGCCAGCACCAACTGCCAACTTAGGGCAGGCGAGGACAAATGTTCCTTTAAGCTGTACCCCGCCCTAAAATACAATCTGGATATCGGCATTGCCAAAATCGGCAAAGACGGCAATGCAATCTGTGGGGACAGCCACTCCGTCCTGCAGCTGAAGGAAGGGCGCATGGCCTTGCTGCTGTCCGACGGCATGGGCACAGGCCCCAAGGCCGCCAAGGAAAGCGGCACCATTGTGACCCTGCTGGAGCATTTGCTGGAGTCCGGCTTTGGGCAGGACTTGGCGGTTAAGACCGTCAATTCCATCATGATGCTGCGGTACACCGAAGAGTCCTTTTCCACCGTGGATCTGGCGGTGATTGATCTTTACACCGCCAACGGCACCTTTTTAAAAATCGGGGCGGTTCCCAGTTACATTGTACGGGGCCGCCGGGTGGGTATTGTGAAAGCCAATTCCCTGCCGGTGGGAGTGGTGGAAAATCTGCAATTCGCTTCGGTAAACCGGATGTTGGAGGAAGGGGATCTCCTGGTCATGGTGAGCGACGGCGTTTTAGACGCCTGCCGGGGCACCGATGCAGACCAGGATCAGTGGATGACCGTCATTCTGCAAAACCTGGGGAAGATGGGTGCCCAGGAAGCTGCGGAGGTTATCCTGGAATCGGCCCAAAATGCCGCCGGCGGACGTGTGCCGGATGATATGACGGTGATTACCGCCCGGTTGCAAAGGTCTAAAGAGTAGTTTGAGAGAGGTTGAGCGCGAAAGGCACTCAACCTCTCTCAATTCAAGCGGGGACGGTTCTCGACTTGAATTCAGTCACTATTTATTCCCTGTCCAAGAATATTTTTTTGTTCCCCATTATATTTTTGTAATATTGCAAAAGCATTTCCGCCGCATTACCTGTACCTTACCAATAATCTCCTTCCAAAAAG
>JAMCWI010000096.1 GCA_023481335.1 Bacillota bacterium
ATCGCCACACGTCAGCAGGTAGACGGGCTATTCCAAAAGCGGAGCGGAGCGTTCGGCTGCGTTGCTTAGCGCGAACCTATCCACAGAGGAATGCCTTATGAGTGCTTAATGACTGAACTGGCTGTCTGCTAGCGCGGTAGCTGCGACCTAGAATTAATGAACAAGTAAAGTCGCGAGAGCGTAGCGTTGGAATTGCCTGGCTACCTGCGAGAACTTTATCGTAATCTAAAAATCCGGGAAAACCCTTGGTTTTTTACGTTAAAAAATTATTTTGGGTTGGTGGCGATAGGTTCCTTGGCTTCAACATCACCCTGTTTTACTTTTATTGCTTTTTCTTGTTCGGTTAGACCAGGTTCGTCACTTATCTCGTCCCTGTAATCACCGCCCGCATTATAAGCGGCAGGGAACAGTCCTCTGTTTTTCTGTGCGCTGGGCATAGATAAAACCTCCTTATAAATATAGATGCAATCTCTAATATTTTGCCTCTTCTGCGAGAGAAATATATCCTAGTTTTTAAAACAAAATACTTATCAATATTCTATTGTTTGCTTCATCTGCGAAACTCCTGTCTGTTTTCTTCTTGCTCCTGCTACCGAATTTGGCATAGAAAAAAACAGCATTTCAATTTTATCGATTCTAAAGAAAAGGAATTAATAAAGGTTAAATACTTATTGACATTGACGTTACGTTAATGTGTATAGTTATCTTGTCGGGAGGTGAGGACATGGAATATACCGTGCAAAAACTAGGTAAGTTGGCGGGTGTTAGCACCAGGACTTTGAGATATTATGATGAGTTGGGAATTCTTAAGCCGTCAAGAATTAACTCATCGGGGTATCGCATTTATGGTCAAACAGAGGTTGACAGGCTGCAGCAGATTCTTTTTTATAGAGAGCTCGGTATGAATTTAGAAAGTATTAAAGATATCGTAACCGCTCCTTCCTTTGATGCAGCGAAGGCGCTGATTGAACACCGAGAAAAGCTTTTAGATAAAAGAGAGCAATTGGATTTATTAATTGAGAATGTAGAAAAAACAATTGCCTTAACAGAAGGGAGAATTACAATGAGCGATAAAGAAAAATTTGAGGGCTTTAAGCAAAAACTAATTGAAGATAATGAAAAGAAGTATGGTAAAGAAATTCGGGAAAAATATGGAGATAAGGTTGTTAACAAATCAAACAACAAACTGCAAAATATGACGCAAGAAGAATACGATGCCGTTACGAAACTTGGAGATGAGGTTATTAAAACTCTTTATGCGGCATTTCAAACGGGTGACCCTTCCAGTGACCTAGCCCAAAAAGCAGCAGATTTACATCGTCAGTGGTTAAACTTTTATTGGGACGGCTACAACAAAGAGGCGCACGTGGGAGTTACTCAGATGTATGTAGATGACGAAAGATTCAAAGCCTATTATGATGAGAAACAACTAGGCTCTGCTGAATTTTTAAGAGATGCGGTTCTTATTTACGCTGGAATGAAAGCCTAGAAATAAACTTATATTTTTCTATCCTATGTTGAGTTTAAGAATCCACCCTTACAAACAATCGGTTCACTGGCTTTATCACGGACAACCGGTTAACCTATTGTTTCTCGCAAAACAAAAGAATCCAGGCAAACCCTGGATTCTTGTCAAGTTGTTGAGAAAATCCTCGCAGGCAGCCTGGCTTTTGAGAGGTGAGAAGTGAGATGTTGGAAGTGAGAAAAATATCCAACCTCTAACCTCTAACCTCTAACCTCTAACTTCTATGTTATAGGATAGGTTTTTTAGCCGGTGTGCCCGCTTTACGGGGATAGGCTTTAGGGGTGGATTGTATCTTTTTTATGATCACTAAACTGCGCCCATCCTGGATGAGGGGTAAATTTAGCTTTTTCACTTCTTGCAATTGGCCGCCCAGGGTTTTAAAGGCTTTATCGCCTTCCTGAACTTCCTCTTCAATGGCTGGGCCCTTTTGAGAGATGAAAAAGCCGTTAACTTTTACACAGGGCAGGCAGTACTCTGCCAGCACCGCCAGTCTGGCCACCGCCCTGGAAACAACAAAATCATATTTTTCCCGGTGTTCCGGGCGCTGTGCAAAATCTTCTGCCCTGTCATGGATAGCCTGAATACCCCTTAACCCCAAAGCAGCAATGGTATCATTTAAAAAACCGATCCGTTTACTTAAAGAATCCATTAATATTACATCTAAATCGGGTCGGTAAATTTTTAAGGGCAGGCCCGGAAACCCTGCGCCCGTGCCAACATCAAGCACTCGGGCGCCCTGCGGTACATCTGCCGCCTTTAAACAGGTAAGGGAATCGATAAAGTGCTTTACGGCCACTTCCCGGGGTTCGGTAATGGCGGTGAGATTAAATTTTTGGCTTCCTTTTATAATCATTTCATAGTATTTCTGAAACAGCTCCAGCTGCTCTGGAGAAAAAATAAATTCCATATCCTCTGCAGCATTTTTCAGGGCTGTCTTAATTTCACTCATTACTGCTCACCTCCGGCGACCCTGCGCCGTTCCTGCTCCAGCCAAATCAGCAACACCGATATATCCGCCGGGCTGACGCCGGATATACGGGAGGCCTGTCCGATGGAGGAGGGTTTGAATTTGTCCAGCTTTTGCCGGGCTTCCACAGATAGACCCTTAATACCCTGATAATTGATATCCTCCCGTAACTTGCGTCCCTCCAACTTCTCAAAACGCTCCACCTGGGCCAACTGCTTTTTAATATATCCCTCGTATTTTATTTCAATATCCACTTCCTCTATAACTTCATTCGACAGAGGAGTAAAATCATCGGAAAGATTTAACAGCGTTTTATAATTTATTTCCGGTCTCCTTAGCAGGTTGATGGCCGGTGTGGATTGGGTGATTTCGCTGGAACCTAACTCCCTTAACACTGCATTAGTTTCCTCGCCTGCAGGAATGACAATTGTCTTTAGGCGCTCCATTTCCTCACCGATGGCCTGCCATTTTTTCATATAATGGTCATACCGAACTTCACTGACCAATCCAATATCATAACCCTTTTGGGTCAATCGGTGATCTGCGTTATCCTGCCGCAGCAGCAAACGGTATTCCGCCCGGGCCGTCATCAATCGGTAGGGTTCATTGGTGCCTTTGGTTACCAAGTCGTCAATTAGCACCCCAATATAGGCTTCCGCCCGGGATAGGGTGAAGGGTTCTTTTTCCTGTACCTGTAAGGCGGCGTTAATGCCGGCCATAATCCCCTGGGCCGCTGCTTCCTCATAACCGGAAGTTCCGTTGATCTGCCCGGCGGTATAAAGGCCTGGTATTGTTTTGGTTTCCAGGGTGGCCTTCAATTGTGTAGGAACCACTTGGTCATATTCGATAGCATAGCCCGGCCGCATAATTTCAACATTCTCCAACCCGGGCACCGACCGCAGCATTTGCAGCTGCACATCCGGCGGCAAACTGGTGGACATACCCTGGACGTACATTTCGTAGGTGATTAACCCCTCTGGTTCAACAAAAATTTGGTGTTGGGGTTTATCTGCAAAACGAACCACTTTATCTTCAATGGATGGGCAATAACGGGGGCCCACTCCCTCGATAATCCCTGCATAGAGAGGAGATCTATGCAAGTTATCCCGGATAATCTGGTGAGTTTGCTCGGTGGTATAGGTGAGCCAGCAGGGTACTTGCTCCCGCTGTCTTACCGGAGAAATAAAGGAAAAATTATGGACTTCCTCATCCCCGTGTTGAATGGCCATTTTGGAAAAATCCACAGTTCTCCGGTCTACTCTGGCCGGTGTGCCGGTTTTAAAACGGCCCAATTCCAACCCTAAATTTCTCAGATTATCACTGAGGGTCACCGAAGGGAATTGGCTGTTGGGTCCGCCGGGGAAGTGAACATTGCCAATGATAATGCGGCCTTTTAAATAAGTACCGGTGGTGACAATAACGGTCCGGGTGGCAAATACGGCCCCAATATGGGTGACCACACCGCTGACCCGTCCGTTCTCCACAAGAATTTCTTCCACCAGCAGTTGTTTAATATCCAGGTTTTCCTGGGATTCCAATGTTTTCTTCATTAACAATTGATACTTATTTTTATCGGCCTGGGCCCGCAGGGCATGAACGGCCGGTCCCTTGCCGGTGTTGAGCATCCTCATTTGAATAGCCGTAAGATCTGTATTTAATCCCATCTGCCCCCCCAGGGCGTCAATTTCCTTTACCAAATGAGATTTGGCAGGGCCCCCCACCGCCGGGTTGCAGGGCATGCCGGTTGCATTATCCAAATTCAAGGTAAGAACCAGTGTCTTACATCCCATCCTGGCCGACGCCAAGGCGGCTTCACAACCGGCATGCCCTGCCCCCACCACAATCACATCATAATCTCCCGCATGGTAACGCAACTTTTTTTCCACCTCATTTACCGATACAAAAATCTGCAAAAATCCTATCGATTAGATCTTCTGTTACACTGTTGCCCGTTATTTCCCCAAGTATTTCCCAGGATGATTTAATATCGATGGAAACAATATCCGGGGGTATAGATTGATGAATACCCCAACCGGCCTCCTGTAAATGTTTTTTCGCCCTTTCCAAGGCAAGCTTATGACGAGAATTGGAAACAAATACATTCTCCGCCGCGGTTATTTTTCCTTCTAAGACCAACGCTAAAATGGACTGCTCCAAACGATCCAGGCCAATCTCCTTTTGGGCGGATATTTCCAGTATATCACTAAAACCAATCAGTTTTTTTAACTCAGCTTGATCAATGGCGTTCCGGGCAATGTCAATTTTATTAATCAATACCAGAACCTTTTTCTCTTTAATTAAATCAATCACACGCAGGTCCTCTTCGGACAGACCGGTGAAGGCATCCAGCACCAACAATATTAAATCTGCCTGATTAAGTAATTGCTTGGATCTTTCAACACCGAGTTTTTCCACTAGGTCTTGGGTTTCCCGCAAGCCTGCGGTATCAATAATTTTTAATGGCACACCCTTAATGTTCAGCACTTCTTCAATGACATCCCGGGTGGTGCCGGGGATATCCGTAACAATGGCCCTTTGTTCCCTCAACAGGGCATTTAACAGAGAGGATTTACCCACATTAGGTTTTCCCACGATAACCGTTCTGAGTCCTTCCCGGTAAATCTTTCCCGTATCTGCATTGTCCAGCAGTTGTTCTATTACCTTTAACAACCCGTTGCAGCGACCCGCCATTTCCTCCAGGGTTTCCTCCGGAATGTCGTCCTCGGGGAAATCGATGATAGCTTCGATCTGTGCCAGCAGACCCAATAGTTCATGCTGTAAAGCACTTACTTTATCCGAGAGTTTGCCCCCCAACTGTGCCATGGCGATCTTAGCCCCGGCATCGGTCTTGGCCCGGATAATATCAATGATAGACTCGGCCTGGGCTAAATCCAGGCGGCCGTTTAAAAAAGCCCGCTTACTGAATTCCCCCGGTTCCGCCAGACGGGTGCCCTGGCGCAGTACGACCTCCAATACCCTGCGCAGGGGCACAATCCCCCCGTGGCAGCTGATTTCCACCACATCTTCGGCGGTAAAACTGCGGGGGCCCCGCATCACCGAGAGCAGCACTTCGTCAATGATTTCCCGGGATGCCGGATCCACCACGTGGCCGTAAACGAGTTTATAATTGTCCTTGATGTACCAATCCTGATTAACTTTGGGCTGAAAAACCAGCCGTCCCACATCAATGGCTGCCGGGCCGCTGATGCGAATGATTCCGATGCTTCCTTCCCCGAGAGGAGTGGCAATGGCAACAATGGTATCTTCCAATGGTTCAACCTCCAGATGGCATTGGTAAAACAACGATAATGATTTGGAAAAACCCAGCAACCACTGTTGCTGGGTTTTTTACATTTTATTTTTTTGGGGAAATAATAATTTTTCTGTAGGGTTCTTCACCTTCACTGAAGGTGTATATATCATTCCTTCCCTGGAGGGCTGTGTGGATGATGCGTCTTTCTTGAGAATTCATGGGCTCCAGCACAACACTTCTGCCTCGCATCTTCGCTTTATCGGCCAACCGCATGGCCAGTTTTTGCAATGTTTCTTCCCGGCGGTAGCGATAGCCTTCCACATCCAGAATGACTTTACGTCTAATTTCTTGGTTTTTGTTAATGGCTAAATTAATTAAATACTGCAGGGAATCCAAGGTTTCCCCCCGGCGCCCGATAAGAACACCCAGATCCGGCCCTTCTAAGCTGACCTGCAGTATTTGCTCCTGCTCTTTGACTTTTACATCAACAGGAATATCCATGGCCTGAAAAATACTCTTTAATAAGTGGTCTGCTCTTCTGGCAGGATTGTCTTTTAAGGTTAATTTCACTTTGGCGGGGCGGGAACCGATTAAACCAAACAAACCCTTGGATGGTTCCTCCATAATTTCAATGATAACATCTTCCCTTAATACGCCAAATTCCTGCAGGCCTAATTCAATGGCCTCATCGATGGTCTTACCGACCTTTTCTATTACCTTCAACTCCGGTTACCCCCTCTTTAAGGTGCAGGGTGTCTTTATTAATAAACCACTGTTGAATCGCTCCAACAATATTAAACACAACCCAGTATAACGCCAAACCAGCCGGTACGGTGCTGGCAATCCAGCCGATCAATAAGGGCATCATATACAACATAGTCCTCTGGGTCGGGTCCTGGGGATTGGTGGTAAGTTTAGACTGCATATAAGTGGTGATAGCCGCCAGAAGAGGTAAAATGAAGTAAGGATCCTTTTGACTTAAGGATTCAACCCAGAAAAAATGAGCATGTTCCGGATTCTTAAAAGGAAAATCAAAGAGGGCCTGATAAAGAGCAATCAAAATTGGCATTTGCAGCAGCAACGGCAAACAGCCCGCCATGGGATTGACGTTATTCTCTTTATAAAGATCCATAATTTTTTGCTGCATTACCTGAGGATCTTTTTTCTTATACTTATCCTGAATAGCCTTAATTTCAGGCGCCAATTTCTGCATCATAACCATGGAATGCATCTGCTTTTTGGTAAGGGGGTACAAAACAACCTTAATGATCACCGTTAAGGCGATGATGGCCAGGGCATAGCTTGGCACACCCATCGACACGGTGAAACCATATAACCAATTCATAAATGCAGTCATTCCATCTACAATGGCATCAAACCATGCAAACAATAGAAGTACCTCCTTAAAAGCCTACCGGTATTTACACTGGGTCATATCCACCGGGGTGGAAGGGGTGGCATTTTGCCAGCCTTTTCAGGGTAAGCCACAATCCCTTTAACGCACCGTATTTTTTTACAGCTTGTATCGAATATTCGGAACATGTAGGATAAAAACGGCAACTGGGTGGCTTTAAAGGAGAAATTATTTTTTGGTAAAACAATAGGCCCCATAAAACAACCTGCCGCATTTATTTTCTCTCCTAATTATTCAGTTTACCCAGAACATGCCACACGTGTTTTTCCATTTGGTGATAATTCTGATCAAAGGAAGGTTGACGAACAATAAAAACAAAATCGTGCTCTGCCGGAAAGCGCTCCAGATGCAGCCGGCAAACTTCCTTTAGAATTCGCCGCAGCCGATTGCGGCAGACCGCTTTACCAACCTTTTTACTGATGGAAAAACCAAACCTGCGACCCAAACCCTTATTAGAAAGCTTATACAACACCAAGTACCGGTTCGCCGCAGAAACACCGGCACGATAAACACTGCGAAACTCTGAATTCTTCTTTAAGGAAATGAATTTGTCCATAAGTCTTCCTAAATAACGGTTTTTATGGTTATCTTAACCAAAGGGGAATAAGGTTATACAAATTAGGAAAAGGCCACCCTAAGCGGCCTTATGCTGACAAACGTTTTCTACCTTTTAAGCGTCTTCTCTTTAGTACGTTGCGGCCCGATTTGGTAGACATCCTCTTTAGAAAACCATGAACTTTCTGGTGTCTGCGTTTTTTTGGCTGGTATGTGCGCTTCATCTATGTACACCTCCTTCAACGGGATACGTCTATACGCAAAGTATGGAAATACTGGACAGTCACTGAAAATTATATAAAAATAACAGGCTGTAGTCAAGATATAAGGTTTTTTGAAATTTTATACCGCTCTAACTATCCATACCAATTGTGAATATCTATTTATCTGTTGATAACCTTTGGAAGTTTTGGTATTATTGATTTACACTTGTGGATAATTTTAGTTATCCTATTTTTACACAGGTTGTGGATAAATTTGTGTACAACTTATGTTGATTACTAAAAAATTTGTTCTACATAATAACATTTATTCTTCTCATTCCCTTGTTTATTCTTAAGGGATTTTTTTAGGAATTAAGGAATCTCAGGGGGTTTTTTAAAGAAATATGCAAAATGATATTTTGGCCAGGTGGGAACAGGTTTTGCTTTGTTTGGAAAAAAAAGTCAATAAACATTCCTTTGAAACTTGGCTTGCCAAATGCAAACCCGTAGCCTTCTATGACAATAACATTATAATAGAAGTTCCCGATCACTTTTCTAAAAGTTGGCTGGCCGACCGCTACGCACCCATTATTAAACAAGCCTACGAATCTATTATGCACCAGGAAATTTCCCTGCAATTTATTTTGGCGGGGCAAGAACTGGATCAACCCAAGCCAAAGGAAAGATCACCTGATGAGACCTATATTAATATTTTAAATCCCAGGTACACATTCGATACCTTTGTTATCGGCAACAGTAACCGCTTTGCCCACGCAGCCTCCCTGGCAGTGGCGGAATCCCCTGCCAAGGCCTATAATCCTATGTTTATTTACGGCGGCGTCGGTCTGGGCAAAACCCACCTGATGCACGCCATCGGACATTATATATTGGAAAACAACCACAGCCTTAAGGTGGCCTATGTTACTTCCGAAAAATTTACCAATGAATTGATTAACTCCATCCGGGACGACCAAACGGTGGAATTCCGCAATAAATACCGCAGTATGGATATTCTGCTCATTGACGACATTCAGTTTCTGGAGAAAAAAGAACGGACCCAGGAAGAATTCTTCCATACTTTTAACACTTTATATGAAGCAAATAAACAAATTATCATTTCCAGCGACCGACCGCCCAAAGAAATCGCCACCCTGGAAGACAGGCTGCGCTCCCGTTTCGAGTGGGGATTAATCACCGACATCCAATCGCCGGATTATGAAACAAGGGTGGCCATTCTAAGGAAAAAAGCACAGTTGGAATTAATTACTAATATTCCGGACGAAACCATTGCCTTTATTGCCGATAAAATTTATTCTAACATCCGTGAGCTGGAGGGTGCCCTTATCCGGGTGAGTGCATTTTCAAACTTAGAAAAAATGGATGCCTCTCCCCAACTGGCAGCAGAGGTTCTAAAGGATGTTATTTCGCCCAGCAAACCGAAGATTATCACCATATATTTAATCATGCAAACCGTAGCTGATTTTTACGGCCTGCGCATTGAAGATTTAAAAGCCAAAAAAAGAACACGGTCCGTAGCTTTTCCAAGACAGGTGGCCATGTATTTAGCAAGAGAGTTAACCGATTTATCCCTTCCGAAGATTGGTGCCGAGTTCGGCGGCCGCGACCATACCACCGTGATGCACGGTTGTGACAAAATTGTAGCAGATATGCCTGCGGACCCGGTTCTGCAAGAAACCATCAAAGAATTAAAAAAGCGCCTCAGTTGATAATGTGAATAACAAGTGGACAATTTTGTTAACAATGTGGATTAATAAAATTGTTTGGTTTTTTGCAATTTTACTTATGAACAACTTTATGGATATCTTTCCACAGGTTTTAAAAGCCTATAATCCGTTTATGACAAGGGATAAACCCATGTATACACAAATTAACAGGCCTTATTACTACTACTAGCTAAAAAAGTATAATAAATAAAAATAAAAAAAACGGGGGAAGGCTATGAAAATAATCTGTACCCGTCAGAATCTGATCCAAGGGGTATCCACTGCCCAGCGGGCTGTTTCTGCGAAAAACCCATTGCCGATACTTTCCGGTATCCTATTAACAGCCAAGGATAACCGGCTGGAAATGCATGCCACCGATTTAGAAATGGGTATCCAGTGTATTATTCCCTGCAATGTACAGGAAGAGGGTTCCGTTGTCTTGCCTGCCAAGTACCTGGGTGATATTGTCCGCAGACTGCCGGATTGCTCGATACAGTTTGAAACCACCCAAGGTACAAATGTGGTCATTCGCTACGGTCAATCGGAAATTACCATTAACGGTTATCAAGCTGAGGAGTTTCCCACTCTTCCTAACATCCAGGGCAAAAATTTATTAACCTTACCGGAAGAAGAGTTAAGGGAATACCTGCGTCAAATTCTTTTTGCCGCTTCTCAGGATGAAAACCGTCCGGTCTTCACCGGTGTCTTAATGGAAATATTCAATCAACAAATCCGTTTGGTGGCCACGGATACACACCGCTTGGCTTTAAAGGAAGTAAAAACAAAAGAGGAAGTTTCGGATATAAACGTCATTATCCCTGGAAAAACTTTAAATGAGTTGGCCCGGGTTATTGGTGAGGCCGATAAAGAAGTGACAATTTCATTGGGAGATAATCAGGTAATCTTCGGCATGGAAGATACCCTCCTTATCTCCAGGCTCATAGAAGGGCAATTCCCCAACTACCGTCAGGTCATTCCACAGGGGTATAAAACCAGGATACGTGTAAAAACAAAGGATTTCCTGGAAGCCGTTGAACGAGCCTCCCTGCTGGCCAGGGTGGGCACCCAAATTATTCGCTTAAACATTGAAGAAGAAAAAATTGTGATCTCTGCCAATACCGAAGTGGGCAAAATCCATGAGGAAGTGCCTGTTTATCTGCAGGGAGAACCCATGCAAATTGCCTTTAACGCGCTGTACCTAATTGATGCGCTGCGGGCCGTCATCACTGAAAACATTTATCTGGATATGTCCGGCCCATTAAGCCCGGGCATTATACGTCCTATAAAGGGAGAGGATTACCTCTCTTTGGTACTGCCGGTTCGGACGGTTTAAGGAGAAGATCAACTTGGCCGAAAAAATAAAAGTGAACAGCGAAATCCGATTGGATCAATTTTTAAAATGGGCCAATGTTACCGGTTCCGGCGGACAAAGCAAAGTAATCATTCAATCCGGGCTGGTTAAGGTGAACGGAATCACAGAAATGAGGCGCGGCAAAATGTTGAAGGCCAATGACAGGGTGGAAGTGGATGGTGCCGGCAGCTTTCTGGTTGTGATGTGAAGGTGAAATTTTGCGGGTATCCAGTGTAACACTAAGAAATTTCCGCAACTACATAGATCAGTTTATTAAACCTCATCCAGCCATCAACATTATTACCGGCCCCAACGCCCAGGGCAAGACAAACATACTGGAAGCCATTTATTACAGTCTGCGAGGTCGCTCCTTCCGAGCGGAAAAAGACAAAGATGTGATCTCCTGGCAAAGTGAACAAACTCTATTGCAAACCGAAGTAGAGTACGCCGCCAGAAGTTTTACCATTCAATGGAAAATTCGGGAAGGCAATAAAAAACTGCTGGTCAACGGGGCGGAAAATCCCCGCAGCGAACTGGATCATTTCGGCGTGGTGTTGTTTTGCCCGGATGATCTGCATCTAATTAAGGGCTCTCCCCAGGAGAGAAGACACTTTCTTGATTATGATGCGGGGCCCCTAAACCCCACCTACAGCCGCAGCTGGCGGCAGTACGCCAGGGTCTTAACCCAGCGAAACACTCTTTTAAAAGAAATTAGGGACAGGCGTGCCAACCAGGAAATGCTGGAGATTTGGGATGAACAGCTTTACCGACACGGTGCCAGGGTCATTTTTCTTCGTTTACAGGTGCTGAAAAAATTAATTCCCGTTGCCCGCAGCATTCATCACCGATTAACCCAAGGGAGTGAAGAACTGCAGGCAAAGTACCTTTCTTCGCTAGTGCTGGAACCCGGCTTAAGTGAAGATCAGATTTATCAAATCTTTGCGTCGGCCTCCCAAAAGGTTCGCCATTTAGAAATTCAAAGATGCCAAACCCTCCTGGGCCCCCATCGGGACGATTTGTCTCTCGCCATCAATGGAATTGAGGCGAAAACCTTTGGTTCCCAGGGACAGCAGCGTACGGTCACCCTGTCTTTAAAGCTATCGCAGATGGAACTTTGGCATAAGGAATATGGCGATTACCCGGTATTGCTGCTGGATGATGTTTTATTTGAATTAGACCGCAACCGGCAGTCAATGCTTTTGGATAAAGTACAGGATAAGGTTCAGACCTTTATAACCACCAGTTTTACGGGCGGTATCGAAGAAGTCATCCGGGGTGACGGGGCACTCTGGCTGGTGAACGAGGGCCGTCTTAGCAAAAAGGAGGAATTTTAGTGTTTTTGCACTTAGGCGGGGACGTAGTGGTTCTAAAAAAGGATATCATAGCCATTTTGGACGCACGTACCAAAAATTCAGCCATTACCAGAGAATTTATCGAAATTGCCAAGGATGAAGGGTTTATCGAACCCATCTCCAACCAGGAAAAGGAGAAATCTTTCGTTATTACCACCAAAGAGATTTACGTTTCACCCATTTCATGCACGACACTGAAGAAACGATCAGACAACATTCTTGAAAATACAGATGACGAATCTTAATTAGAGGTTAGATGTTAGAGGTTAGAGGTTAGAAGTTAGAGGTTAGAAGTTAGAGGTTAGAAGTTAGAGGTTAGAAGTTAGAGGTTAGAAGTTAGAGGTTAGAAGTTAGAGGTTAGAAGTTAGAGGTTAGAAGTTAGAAGTTAGAAGTTAGAGGTTAGAAGTTAGAAGTTAGATATTTAGGCACTTTTCTCATCTCCAACATCTCACTTCCAACCTCTAACCTCTAACATCTAACCTCTCAAAAGCCAGGCTGCCTGCGAGGACTTTCTCAACAATCTGAATGAAACCGTGCTGCACGGTTTTTTCTTTTTGTGGACGTGTAAAGAATTAAGCAATTTATAAAAGAAATCAGCCAACGACAATGCGTACATCTTCGTTTGACGTTAACAATCTTCCTTGAGCGGCAATACTAATTATGGTATAATGTGAAGTCAATGTAATTAGATGGAGGTCATATCAAATGGACCAACGGCAGCAAACCAGTAAATACAGTGCCGATCAAATTCAAGTCCTCGAAGGACTGGAGGCGGTCAGGCGCCGGCCTGGCATGTATATCGGCAGTACCAGTGCCAGAGGCCTGCATCACTTGGCATATGAGGTTGTGGATAACAGTATTGACGAAGCCCTGGCCGGATATTGCGATAAAATTCAAGTTACCATCCATGAAGATAACTCCATTACCGTTGAAGATAACGGCCGGGGTATACCGGTGGATCTGCACCCCAAAGTGGGCAGGCCTGCGGTGGAAGTGGTTTTGACCATGCTGCATGCCGGCGGTAAGTTCGGGGGCGGCGGCTACAAAGTATCAGGCGGTTTGCACGGGGTTGGCGTGTCGGTTGTAAACGCCTTGTCCAAGGAACTTTCCGTTGAAATTAAACGTAACGGCAATCTTTACAGACAGGAATATTCCCGGGGTATTCCCACCACTGAACTTTCTATTATCGGAAAAAGCAAAACCACCGGCACCAAGGTAACCTTTAAACCGGATGATGAAATTTTTGAAGAACTGGTTTTCAGCCAGGAAACCCTGACCCAAAGAATCAGAGAACTTGCCTACCTGAATAAGGGTGTCAAAATCATTCTTATAGACGAACGCAAGGATCCTCCCACAGAACAAGTCTTTCAATTCGAAGGCGGCATCAGGGATTTCGTCAAGCACTTAAATAAAACAAAACAAGTTCTGCACCCCAAACCGATCTTTGTTACCGGGGAAAAGGATCACGTTATTGTTGAAGTAGCACTGCAATATAATGACAGTTACAGCGAAAATATGCTTTCCTATGCCAATAATATTCATACCGTGGACGGCGGTACCCATGAAGTTGGTTTAAAAACCGCCCTTACGAGAATTATTAATGATTACGGACGGAGCCACAACCTCCTAAAGAATAATGATGCCAACCTTACCGGAGAGGATATCCGGGAAGGTGCTACCATTGTCATTAGTGTGAAAGTGCCGGAACCCCAGTTCGAGGGACAAACCAAAACCAAGCTGGGCAACAGTGAAGTTAGAGGTATCGTGGATTCAATTTTTACTGAAAAACTCTCCACCTATTTGGAAGAAAACCCGTCGGTGGCCAAAAAAATTATTGAAAAGGCGGTGACGGCCGCCAGGGCCCGGGAAGCTGCCCGCAAGGCCCGGGAATTAACTCGCAGAAAAAGCGCCCTGGAAACCATGTCGCTGCCGGGCAAACTGGCAGATTGCTCGGAAAAAGATCCCAGTGTTTCCGAATTGTATCTGGTGGAAGGTGATTCCGCGGGAGGTTCCGCCAAGCAGGGCCGAGACAGGCGTTTTCAGGCCATTTTACCCCTGCGCGGTAAAATTATTAACGTGGAAAAGGCCAGGATGGACAAGATTTTGGCCAATGAAGAAATCCGGGCTATGATTACCGCCCTTGGCACCGGCATTGGCGAAGACTTTGATTTAAGTAAAGCCCGTTACCATAAACTGATCATCATGACCGATGCCGATGTGGACGGTGCCCATATTCGCACCCTGCTGATGACATTCTTCTACCGCCATATGCGTGCCCTTGTGGAAGCAGGTTATGTTTACGTGGCCCAGCCTCCCTTGTTCAGAGTGCGCAAAGGCAATCATGACAGCTATGTTTACAGCGAAAAAGAATTGGAAGAATTGTTAAAAAGAATCGGTTATG